>NZ_JBFBGK010000040.1:0-65557 GCF_040684615.1 Streptomyces sp. NPDC089919 | reverse complement strand
GCCTCAAGCGCCGGCGGGGCTGGATTGGGCACGCGTAGGGCGGGCGGTCGGGAGGTGTGGGTCCCCGCGCCGCTTGACGGGGGTGGCCTGCAGGCCCTGCGGCAGGCCCACCCCTGGGACTTCGCGGCTTCGCCGTCGCCTGCGGCGATCCCAGGCCCACCCCTGGGACTTCGCGGCTTCGCCGTCGCCTGCGGCGATCCCAGGCCCGGGCCTGCCTCCGGCCCAGCCTGCCACCCCCGTCAAGCGACGCTCCCCACACATCCCGACCGCCCGCTGCGGGGCGTACCGGTACGCCGGGGCGGTGTCCGGACCGCGGAATGGCGTGGCGGGTCGGGGGCCGGCTCTCGTACGGTGCGGCAGCACCACGGGGCACCACGGCGCCGAGGGCATCGCACAGCACCAAAGGCACCAAAGGCACCACACGGCATCAAAGACACCGTACGTCCGCCTACCGAGGAGCGACCGCCATGCCCGACATCCCCTGGACCACCCCCACCGCGCCCGCCGCGGACGCCGAGGTCTTCCTGATGGCCTCGCGTTTCGAGACGGAGACCCTTTTCGGGGCGATCCGGTTCCTGCTGAAGTCGCCCGGGATCGTCCGCCAGGTGCGCAAGGCGCCCGGGGCGCACGGGGCGGCGCTGCGGGCCCGGGTCTTCAGCCGGACCTTCCTGACCCTGTCCGCCTGGGCGGACCGCGAGGCCCTGATGCGCTTCGCCCGCAGCGAGCCGCACCGTACCGACTCGCGGGCCGCCGCCGCGTACATGAAGGAGTCCGCCTTCGTCTTCTGGAGCGCCCCGGCCGCCGCGCTGCCGGTCCAGTGGCCGGAGGCCGAGCGGCGGCTGGCCGCCGAACAGGCGCGCAGCTGAGCCGGTGCCCCGCCGGGAAGCGGGGGCCGCGGACCGTACTCTTGTCCACGTGCAGGAACTCCAGGACGCCCCCCTCGCCCCGCTGACCACCTTCCGCCTCGGCGGTCCGGCCACCCGGCTGGTCACCGCGACCACCGACGCCGAGGTGGTCGCCGCCGTGCGCGCCGCCGACGAGAGCGGCACGCCGCTCCTGGTCATCGGCGGCGGCAGCAACCTGGTCATCGGGGACAAGGGCTTCGACGGCACCGCCCTGCTCATCGCCACCCGCGGCTTCACGCTCGAGGGCACCGAGCTGGAGCTCGCGGCCGGCGAGAACTGGAGCGAGGCCGTCGCCCGCACCGTCGAGGCCGGTCTGGCCGGCATCGAGTGCCTGGCCGGCATCCCCGGCTCGGCCGGCGCCACCCCCATCCAGAACGTCGGCGCCTACGGCCAGGACGTCTCCGGCACCGTCACCGAGGTGGTCGCCTACGACCGCACCCTCGGTGAGACGGTCACCCTGACCAACGCCGAGTGCGCCTTCGCCTACCGCCACAGCATCTTCAAGGACCACCCCGAGCGGTACGTCGTGCTGCGGGTGCGGTTCCGCCTGGAGGACGCCGGGGGCCTGTCCGCGCCGGTCAAGTACGCCGAGACGGCCCGCGCCCTCGGCGTCGAGGCGGGCGAGCGGGTGCCGGCCGCCACCGCCCGCGAGACCGTGCTGCGGCTGCGCGCCTCCAAGGGCATGGTGCTGGACCCCGAGGACCACGACACCTGGTCCGCCGGCTCCTTCTTCACCAACCCGGTCCTCACCGACGAGGCGTACGACGCCTTCCTCGCGCGGGTCCACGGCCGGCTCGGGCCGGACGTCGCCCCGCCCGCCTACCCGGCCGGCGAGGGGCGGACGAAGACCTCCGCCGCCTGGCTGATCGACAAGGCCGGCTTCACCAAGGGCTACGGCTCCGGCCCGGCCCGGATCTCCACGAAGCACACCCTCGCCCTGACCAACCGCGGCGAGGCCACCACCGAGGACCTGCTGGCCCTGGCCCGCGAGGTCGTCGCCGGGGTCCGGGACGCCTTCGGCGTGACCCTCGTCAACGAGCCGGTCACGGTCGGCGTCAGCCTCTGACAGGTCCCCGCCACCGATGCGCTGTCCGCTGCACGGGTCCGGCGCGGACCCCACCCGCCTGGTCGGACGCTCCCTGGTCCGGGTGACGGCCTCCTGGCACGTCTACGACGGGGAACGCTCCGAGGCGCCCCTCGACGTCTGGCTGACCGACGGCGAGGGCGAGACCACCCGGATCACCACCGGCTCCGACCACTGCCTGATCGTCGAGAGCGGCCCGCCCCACGAGCCCCACGACGTGGGGGAGTGGGGGCGCATCGAGGTCGGCGAGGACCTCGGCGACCACCCCTTCCTGCGCCACCTCGGCGAGGAGATCGCCTCGGTCGCGGAGTTCGCCCTGCCCGAGGAGGGCCGCAGCCGGCTCGAGGTGGTCTTCCCCGGCGGCCGGGTGATCTGCGACTGCCACGAGGGCGACCTGCGCCTCACCCGGGCCCCGGTGGCCTCCAGCGGTCCTCAGGGAGTCGTCAGCCAGTCGTCGATGCCGGCCAGGAGCTGCGTCCGGACGCCCTCCGGCGCGGCTGAGGCGCGTACCGACTGACGCGCCAGCTCCGCCAGCTCCGGGTCGGTGAAGCCGTGGTGCTCGCGGGCGATCGCGTACTGCGCGGCCAGCCTCGAACCGAAGAGCAGCGGGTCGTCGGCGCCCAGCGCCATCGGCACCCCGGCGTCGAAGAGCGTGCGCAGCGGGACGTCCTCGGGCTTCTCGTACACGCCGAGCGCGACGTTGGAGGCCGGGCACACCTCGCAGGTGATCTGGCGCTCGGCCAGCCGCTTCAGCAGCCGCGGGTCCTCGGCGGCCCGTACGCCGTGCCCGATGCGGGCCGCGTGCAGGTCGTCCATGCAGTCCCGGACGGAGGAGGGGCCGGTCAGCTCGCCGCCGTGCGGGGCCGCCAGCAGGCCGCCCTCGCGGGCGATGGCGAAGGCCCGGTCGAAGTCGCGGGCCATGCCCCGGCGCTCGTCGTTGGAGAGCCCGAAGCCGACGATCCCCCGGTCGGCGTAGCGCACGGCGAGGCGGGCCAGGGTGCGGGCGTCGAGCGGGTGCTTCATGCGGTTGGCGGCGATCAGGACGCGTATCCCGAGGCCGGTGTGGCGGGAAGCGGAATCCACCGCGTCGAGGATGACCTCCACCGCGGGGATCAGTCCGCCCAGGTGGGGGGCGTACGAGGTCGGGTCGACCTGGATCTCCAGCCACCCGCCGCCGTCCTTGACGTCCTCCTCGGCGGCCTCCCGGACCAGCCGCTGGATGTCCTCCGGGGCGCGCAGGCAGGACCGCGCGGCGTCGTACAGGCGCTGGAAGCGGAACCAGCCGCGCTCGTCGGTGGCGCGGAGCCGGGGTGGTTCCCCGGCGGTGAGCGCGTCGGGCAGCCGGACGCCGTACTTGTCGGCGAGCTCCAGCAGGGTCGACGGGCGCATCGAGCCGGTGAAGTGCAGGTGCAGATGGGCCTTGGGCAGAAGCGTGAGGTCGCGTGCGTGCTCCATCTGGTGATCCTGCCGCACGCGCGCCCCGAGCGGCAGTGCCTTTTCCCTTTCGGGGGCCGCTCCGAACGCGTTGCCGGGGGCGGGAACGCGGGAGCGGCGGCACCCCGAGGGGGTGCCGCCGCTCCCGGCGCGGGCCGCGGGCGGTTACGCCTTGGCCTCCGCGAGGAGCTTCTGGATCCGGGAGACGCCCTCGACCAGGTCCTCGTCGCCCAGGGCGTAGGAGAGGCGGAGGTAGCCGGGGGTGCCGAAGGCCTCGCCCGGGACGACGGCGACCTCGGCCTCGTCGAGGATCAGGGAGGCGAGCTCGGCGGAGGTCTGCGGGCGCTTGCCGCGGATCTCCTTGCCCAGCAGGGCCTTGACCGACGGGTACGCGTAGAAGGCGCCCTCGGGGGTCGGGCAGACCACGCCCTCGATGTCGTTGAGCATCCGCACCATGGTCTGGCGGCGGCGGTCGAAGGACTCGCGCATGGTGGCGACCGCGTCCAGGTTGCCGGAGACCGCGGCCAGGGCGGCGATCTGCGCCACGTTGGAGACGTTGGACGTGGCGTGCGACTGGAGGTTGGTCGCGGCCTTGATGACGTCCTGCGGGGCGATGACCCACCCGACGCGCCAACCGGTCATCGCGTACGTCTTGGCGACGCCGTTGACGACGATGCACTTGTCGCGCAGCGCCGGGACCAGCACGGGCAGCGAGGTGAAGGTCGCGTCGCCGTAGACCAGGTGCTCGTAGATCTCGTCGGTCATGACCCACAGGCCGTGCTCGACGGCCCACTCGCCGATGGCGCGGGAGTCGGCCTCGCTGTACACCGCACCGGTCGGGTTGGACGGCGAGACGAACAGGACGACCTTGGTGCGCTCGGTGCGCGCGGCCTCCAGCTGCTCCAGGCTGACCCGGTAGCCGGTGGTCTCGTCGGCGACGACCTCGACCGGGACGCCGCCGGCGAGCTTGATCGCCTCGGGGTACGTGGTCCAGTACGGGGCGGGCACGATGACCTCGTCGCCCGGGTCCAGGATCGCGGCGAAGGCGTTGTAGATCGCCTGCTTGCCGCCGTTGGTGACGAGTACCTGCGACGCGTCCACCTCGAAGCCGGAGTCCCGCAGCGTCTTCTCCGCGATGGCCTTCTTCAGCTCGGGCAGGCCGGCCGCGGGGGAGTAGCGGTGGAAGCGCGGGTCGCGGCAGGCCTCCACCGCGGCCTCGACGATGTAGTCGGGGGTCGGGAAGTCCGGCTCGCCGGCGCCGAAGCCGATGACCGGGCGCCCGGCGGCCTTGAGGGCCTTGGCCTTGGCGTCGACGGCGAGGGTGGCGGACTCGGAGATGGCGCCGATACGGGCGGACACCCGGCGCTCGGAAGAAGGCGTTGCAGAGGTCATACCGGCAATCGTCCCAGACCCCGAACGGCCCCCGCACAACGTTTCAGGGAGCGGACCCCGGCGGTCGGAGGACTTCCTGTTCGACGCGGCGACCAAGACCACGTACACTCACCTGTCGTTGGCCCTCACCGGCCGCTTCCAAGGCGGGCACTCCGTGCACCGGCTCGGATGCGGTAGGTTGGGGACGCAGCAAAGGGTCGTAGCTCAATTGGTAGAGCACTGGTCTCCAAAACCAGCGGTTGGGGGTTCGAGTCCCTCCGGCCCTGCTCCACACTCCTTCGCCGGATGTGTGCGCAGGTACGTACTTCGATGCACCGCCGTGCGGCTCAACCGGGCGCGGCACGGCCATGACCCGGATTCAGGTGAGAGACGTGACGGACGCCCTGGGCTCCATCGACATGCCTGACGCCGAGGACGAGACCCGCGAGAAGAAGGCCCGCAAGGGCGGCAAGCGCGGCAAGAAGGGCCCTCTGGGCCGCCTCGCGCTCTTCTACCGACAGATCGTTGCGGAGCTTCGCAAGGTCGTCTGGCCTACTCGCAACCAGCTGACGACGTACACCACCGTGGTGATTGTCTTCGTTGTCATCATGATTGCCCTGGTTACCGTGATTGACTATGGGTTCCAGGAAGCCATCAAGTACGTCTTCGGCTGATCCCCGCGGAGGGCGGCGCCTTGATGAGGCGACCGCCCTTTTTCGCATGTTCCACCCGATTTGTGACCAGGAAGAAGCAGCCACCGTGTCTGACCCGAACCTGAACGTGAGCCACGACTCCGTCGAGTCCGTCGAGGACGAGCTCGACATCGTCGAGGGCGCGGACGCTGTGGACCCTGACGAGGCCGAGTTCGCGGACGACGAGGCCGGCATCGCCGCCGAGGAGGCCGCTCTTCACGTCGAGGACGACGCGGACGAGCTCCAGGACGAGGACGAGGACGCGGACGACTCCGCCGAGGAGTCCGACGAGGACGAGGCCGACGCGGACGACGAGTCGGACGACGAGGACGCGGACCAGGCCGAGGCCGTCGCGGACGAGGTCGAGGAGGAGGCCGAGGAGGCCGCCCCCGCCGAGCCCGTGGACCCGATCGAGGCCCTGCGCAACGAGCTGCGCCTGCTCCCCGGCGAGTGGTACGTCATCCACACCTACGCGGGCTACGAGAAGCGCGTGAAGGCCAACCTCGAGCAGCGCGCCGTCTCGCTGAACGTCGAGGAGTTCATCTACCAGGCCGAGGTGCCCGAGGAAGAGATCGTCCAGATCAAGAACGGCGAGCGCAAGAACGTCCGGCAGAACAAGCTGCCCGGCTACGTGCTCGTCCGGATGGACCTGACGAACGAGTCCTGGGGCGTCGTGCGCAACACGCCCGGCGTCACCGGCTTCGTGGGCAACGCCTACGACCCGTACCCGCTGACCCTGGACGAGATCGTCAAGATGCTCGCGCCGGAGGCGAAGGAGAAGGCCGACAAGGCCGCCGCGGAGGCCGCCGGCCTGCCCGCGCCCGCCGTCAAGCGCACCATCGAGGTCCTGGACTTCGAGGTCGGCGACTCGGTCACCGTCACCGACGGTCCGTTCGCCACGCTGCAGGCGACGATCAACGAGATCAACCCGGACTCCAAGAAGGTCAAGGGCCTCGTCGAGATCTTCGGCCGCGAGACCCCGGTCGAGCTGAGCTTCGACCAGATCCAGAAGAACTGATCTTCGGATCGGCTCGCTGGACCCACAGCTTCCGGACAGGTCAGACAGCCCCTCGCGGGCGGTCTGACCTGCTCGGTTTTCAGCCCCGCACCGATACCCGTTATCGTGGTGCGGTATGCCTCCATCCGGATGACCGGTTGGCGGCTGGAAAACTCTCACTAGGACCCGGAGAGAGCAATGCCTCCCAAGAAGAAGAAGGTCACGGGGCTTATCAAGCTCCAGATCAAGGCCGGTGCGGCCAACCCGGCTCCGCCGGTCGGCCCCGCGCTCGGTCAGCACGGCGTCAACATCATGGAGTTCTGCAAGGCCTACAACGCCGCGACCGAGTCGCAGCGTGGCATGGTCGTGCCGGTGGAGATCACGGTCTACGAGGACCGCTCCTTCACCTTCGTGACCAAGACCCCGCCGGCTGCGCGCCTCATCCTGAAGCACGCGGGTGTGGAGAAGGGCTCCGGCGAGCCGCACAAGACCAAGGTCGCCAAGCTGACGGCTGCCCAGGTCCGCGAGATCGCCGAGCTGAAGATGCCCGACCTGAACGCCAACGACGTCGACGCCGCCATGAAGATCATTTCTGGCACCGCGCGCTCGATGGGCATCACCGTCGAAGGCTGATCCAGCCCTCTGAGCACCACCAGTGGTAGGGCCAAGCGCTGGTCCGCACCACGACTCCACACCCTGAAGCAATACACACAGGAGCAGAAGTGAAGCGCAGCAAGACTCTCCGCGCTGCGGACGCCAAGGTCGACCGGGACAAGCTGTACGCCCCGCTCGAGGCCGTCCGTCTCGCCAAGGACACCTCCACCACGAAGTTCGACGCGACCGTCGAGGTTGCCTTCCGCCTGGGTGTCGACCCGCGCAAGGCCGACCAGATGGTCCGCGGCACCGTGAACCTCCCGCACGGCACCGGTAAGACCGCCCGGGTCCTGGTCTTCGCGACCGGTGACCGTGCTGCGGCCGCGGAAGCCGCCGGCGCCGACATCGTCGGCTCCGACGAGCTCATCGACGAGGTGGCCAAGGGCCGTCTGGACTTCGACGCCGTCGTCGCCACCCCGGACCTCATGGGCAAGGTCGGCCGCCTCGGCCGCGTGCTCGGTCCGCGTGGTCTGATGCCGAACCCGAAGACCGGCACGGTCACCATGGACGTGGCGAAGGCTGTCACGGACATCAAGGGCGGCAAGATCGAGTTCCGCGTCGACAAGCACTCGAACCTGCACTTCATCATCGGCAAGGTCTCCTTCTCCGATGAGCAGCTGGTCGAGAACTACGGCGCGGCCCTGGACGAGATCCTGCGTCTGAAGCCGTCCGCCGCCAAGGGCCGCTACATCAAGAAGGCCGCCCTGAGCACCACCATGGGCCCCGGCATCCAGCTGGACTCCAACCGCACCCGCAACCTCCTCGTCGAGGAGGACCCGGCCGCGGTCTGAGCCTTCCGGCTCGCGTAGTGGCGTGAACGACGGGCCCCCGCTCCTCTCCGGAGCGGGGGCCCGTCTTCGTGTGTCGGACCCGCTCGCTACGGTGGGTGAAAATCCGGGTGCCGGTGGATCCGGCCCCGCGTAGGGTGATCGACCGCAGTACCAATGGGGGGAACAGAAGATGAGCACGTACCGCAAGAAGACCGCCGTCCGCACCGCGACGGCCGTGCTGGCCGCCGCCCTGCTCGCCGGCGGGGCCACCGCCTGTGACGACGGCAAGAAGGACGCCGCGGGGCCGGCGAAGACCGCCGCCGCGAAGCCGGGGGGCTCGGGGGCCGTGGACGCGGCGCCGGCGGCGTACCTGCAGAAGGTCCAGGACAAGTCCAAGCAGCTCACCTCGGTCCGCTACACGATGTCCGGCACCAGCGCGGGCAACGCGATCGCGGGCGAGGCGGCGATGCGGCTGAAGCCGCAGGTGGCCATGTCCATGAAGATGAGCGACCCGGCCAAGCCGGCCGAGTCCTTCGAGATGCGCCTGGTGGACGGGGCCATGTACATGGGCGCCGGCGGCAAGTGGCTGAAGTTCGACATGAAGTCCGCGGACCCGACCAGCGCCGCCCAGCTCGAGAAGCTCGGCAAGGGCA
This sequence comes from Streptomyces sp. NPDC089919, assembly GCF_040684615.1. Classification (NCBI taxonomy): domain Bacteria; kingdom Bacillati; phylum Actinomycetota; class Actinomycetes; order Kitasatosporales; family Streptomycetaceae; genus Streptomyces; species Streptomyces sp. NPDC089919. The sequence continues at coordinate 56,997 of NZ_JBFBGK010000040.1, read as the reverse complement.
GCCAGAACGCCGAGAACCCGGGCGACCGGGCCAGCCAGCTCTCCGCCGCCAAGGACCTCAAGAAGGTCGGCGAGGAGACCATCGACGGGCAGAAGACGGTCCACCTGGCCGGCACCGTCACCGTGGCGGACATGAAGGCCTCCGTCGCGGCCGCCGAGCCGGACGTCCGGGCCCGCCGCCAGCAGCAGCTGGACCAGCTGGTGAAGCAGGGCGTCAGCAGCATGGTGATGGACATGTGGATCGACGACGCCACCGGCTTCACCAAGCAGTTCCGGATGCGCGGCGCGGCCAAGCAGGGCCCGATGGACCTCACCATGAAGTTCCTCGACTACAACAAGCCGGTCGACGTCGCGGCCCCGCCGGCCGACCAGGTCACGGACCTGGGCGCGCTGATGAAGAACAAGGGCGGGACCGCCGGCGCCACCGGCTGACCTGCGGTGACGCCCGGCAGACGGCGGGCGCCGGGGGGACGGGCCGGGGCGATTTGCCTCGGCTCGGGCCCTTCACGTACAGTTCCACAGAAGCCAAAGACCGCTGGTCGTTGCCGCGCCCGTTCGGGTGTGGCGGCCGAAGGATCCGCTGAATGCGGACGACCCGCGCAGGTGACAAAGGATCAGCTCCCGGATTCGCTCCGGTCGAGCCACGCCCCGTCGCCTGCGCCGGGGCGTTTCGTCTGTCCAGCCCCTTCTGAGCGGTCCTCATCACCCGGAAGGAGGCCGACGCTCTATGGCAAGGCCCGACAAGGCTGCCGACGTAGCCGAGCTTGAGGACAAGTTCCGCAGCTCGAACGCCGTCGTGCTGACCGAGTACCGGGGTCTCACCGTGGCGCAGCTCAAGACGCTGCGTCGTTCGCTCGGTGAGAACGCCCAGTACGCCGTGGTGAAGAACACGCTGACCAAGATTGCGGCTAACAACGCCGGGATCACCTCGCTCGACGACCAGTTCACTGGTCCGACGGGTGCCGCCTTCATCACCGGTGACCCGGTGGAGTCGGCCAAGGGTCTGCGTGACTTCGCCAAGGAGAACCCGAACCTCATCATCAAGGGCGGTGTCCTTGATGGTAAGGCGCTGACCGCCGATGAGATCAAGAAGCTTGCGGACCTCGAGTCCCGCGAGGTTCTGCTCAGCAAGCTGGCCGGCGCGTTCAAGGGCAAGCAGTCTCAGGCTGCCTCGCTCTTCCAGGCGCTGCCGTCGAAGCTCGTCCGCACCGTGGACGCTCTTCGCGCCAAGCAGGCCGAGCAGGGCGGTGCCGAGTAATTCGGCTCGCGCATTGATCCGCGCCGCCTAGTGCGCGGGTCGCAGCGGGCCGTTACGCCCGCCATTCGATACATCCGGCACCTGCCGAATTAGTGGAAGGATCGCCCATCATGGCGAAGCTCTCTCAGGACGACCTCCTCGCCCAGTTCGAGGAGATGACCCTCATCGAGCTCTCCGAGTTCGTGAAGGCCTTCGAGGAGAAGTTCGACGTCACCGCCGCCGCGGCCACCGTCGCCGTTGCCGCTGGCGTCCCCGGCGCCCCGGCCGAGGCCGCTGAGGAGAAGGACGAGTTCGACGTCATCCTCACCGGTGCCGGCGACAAGAAGATCCAGGTCATCAAGGTCGTGCGCGAGCTGACCTCCCTGGGTCTGAAGGAGGCCAAGGACCTCGTCGACGGCACCCCGAAGCCGGTCCTCGAGAAGGTCAACAAGGAGGCCGCTGACAAGGCCGCCGAGTCCCTCAAGGCCGCCGGTGCCGCGGTTGAGGTCAAGTAACCTCTCCCCGAGCCTGCTCTGACCGCACACCGCCCCTGAGGGGCGGTGGCGGGAGCTGCTTGTGACGAAGGGCGATCACCCGTACGGGTGGTCGCCCTTCGGCGTACCCGTGACTGTCGGCTTGTCCTGGTGTTGGTGGGGGGTAAGGTGATCTTCGTTGCCCCGCCGCAGGCCCCGGTGCTGATCCGCACGGGGCGGGGGGCCTTGACGAACGGCACTCGGCGCGCAATTCTCAGACCGCGTCGTTACGTCGATCCGGATTCGAGGCATGGATCGACTACGAAGAGGGCAGTATCGATACGCGCTCCGCACACGCGGGGTCGCGGTGTGAACGCGGTGAACAACATGGGGAAGGCCTGTTGCCGGACTCCGGAAACCTGGTCTGGACATCAGTGAGCCAAGTGGCTACACTGACCCTTTGCGCTGCCTGTTAGCTGCCCCCTGCCCGTCGCCAGGGGCATGCCCACGCTCGAGCACACATGATGGAACGTCCCTGACCTGGGGTTTTTATCTTTGTGTCCGGCTGGGACCGGTACGCGCGTAGTGAGTCCGAGCCCTCGGAAGGACCCCCTCTTGGCCGCCTCGCGCAACGCCTCGACCAATACGAACAACGGCGCCAGCACTGCCCCGCTGCGCATCTCCTTTGCAAAGATCAAGGAGCCCCTCGAGGTTCCGAACCTCCTGGCGCTGCAGACCGAGAGCTTTGACTGGCTGCTCGGCAACGCCGCCTGGAAGGCTCGCGTCGAGTCGGCTCTCGAGAGTGGACAGGACGTCCCCACCAAGTCCGGTCTGGAAGAGATCTTCGAGGAGATCTCGCCGATCGAGGACTTCTCCGGGTCGATGTCGCTGACCTTCCGCGACCACCGCTTCGAGCCGGCGAAGAACTCCGTCGACGAGTGCAAGGACCGCGACTTCACGTACGCGGCTCCGCTGTTCGTCACGGCCGAGTTCACGAACAACGAGACCGGTGAGATCAAGTCTCAGACGGTCTTCATGGGCGACTTCCCGCTCATGACCAACAAGGGCACCTTCGTGATCAACGGCACCGAGCGTGTCGTCGTGTCGCAGCTGGTGCGCTCCCCCGGTGTCTACTTCGACTCCTCCATCGACAAGACGTCCGACAAGGACATCTTCTCCGCCAAGATCATCCCGTCCCGGGGTGCCTGGCTGGAGATGGAGGTCGACAAGCGCGACATGGTCGGTGTCCGCATCGACCGCAAGCGCAAGCAGTCCGTCACCGTCCTCCTGAAGGCTCTCGGCTGGACCACCGAGCAGATCCTCGAGGAGTTCGGCGAGTACGAGTCCATGCGCGCCACCCTGGAGAAGGACCACACCCAGGGTCAGGACGACGCGCTGCTCGACATCTACCGCAAGCTGCGTCCGGGCGAGCCGCCGACCCGTGAGGCCGCGCAGACGCTGCTCGAGAACCTCTACTTCAACCCCAAGCGCTACGACCTCGCCAAGGTCGGCCGCTACAAGGTCAACAAGAAGCTGGGCGCCGACGAGCCGCTCGACGCCGGTGTGCTGACCTCCGACGACGTCATCGCCACGATCAAGTACCTGGTCAAGCTCCACGCGGGCGAGACCGAGACGGTCGGCGAGAACGGCTCGCAGATCGTGGTCGAGGTCGACGACATCGACCACTTCGGCAACCGTCGTCTGCGCAACGTCGGCGAGCTCATCCAGAACCAGGTCCGCACGGGTCTGGCTCGTATGGAGCGCGTCGTGCGCGAGCGCATGACCACCCAGGACGTCGAGGCGATCACGCCGCAGACCCTGATCAACATCCGGCCGGTCGTCGCCTCCATCAAGGAGTTCTTCGGCACCAGCCAGCTGTCGCAGTTCATGGACCAGAACAACCCGCTGTCGGGTCTGACGCACAAGCGTCGTCTCTCGGCGCTGGGTCCCGGTGGTCTGAGCCGTGAGCGGGCCGGCTTCGAGGTCCGAGACGTGCACCCGTCCCACTACGGACGCATGTGCCCGATCGAGACCCCCGAAGGCCCGAACATCGGTCTGATCGGTTCGCTCGCCTCGTACGGCCGCGTCAACGCGTTCGGCTTCATCGAGACGCCGTACCGCAAGGTCGTCGACGGCCAGGTCACCGACGAGGTCGACTACGTCACCGCCGACGAGGAGGACCGCTTCGTCATCGCGCAGGCCAACGCCAAGCTCGACGACGACCTGCGCTTCACCGAGAACCGCGTCCTGGTCCGCAAGCGTGGCGGCGAGGTCGACTACGTCGAGCCGTCCGACGTGGACTACATGGACGTCTCGCCGCGCCAGATGGTGTCCGTCGCGACCGCGATGATCCCCTTCCTCGAGCACGACGACGCCAACCGCGCCCTCATGGGCGCGAACATGATGCGCCAGGCCGTTCCGCTCATCAAGGCGGAGGCCCCGCTCGTCGGCACCGGCATGGAGTACCGCTGTGCGGTCGACGCCGGCGACTCGATCCGCGCGGAGAAGGACGGTGTCGTCCAGGAGGTCTCGGCCGACTACGTCACCGTCGCCAACGACGACGGCACGTACACCACGTACCGCGTCGCCAAGTTCTCCCGCTCGAACCAGGGCACCTCGGTCAACCAGAAGGTCATCGTCAACGAGGGCGACCGCATCATCGCGGCCCAGGTCCTCGCCGACGGACCGGCGACCGAAGAGGGCGAGATGGCCCTCGGCAAGAACCTGCTCGTGGCGTTCATGCCCTGGGAGGGTCACAACTACGAGGACGCGATCATCCTGTCGCAGCGCCTCGTGCAGGACGACGTCCTCTCCTCGATCCACATCGAGGAGCACGAGGTCGACGCCCGTGACACCAAGCTGGGCCCCGAGGAGATCACCCGGGACATCCCGAACGTCTCCGAGGAGGTCCTGGCCGACCTCGACGAGCGCGGCATCATCCGCATCGGTGCGGACGTCGTCGCCGGCGACATCCTGGTCGGCAAGGTCACGCCCAAGGGTGAGACCGAGCTGACCCCGGAGGAGCGCCTGCTCCGCGCGATCTTCGGTGAGAAGGCCCGCGAGGTGCGCGACACCTCGCTCAAGGTCCCGCACGGCGAGATCGGCAAGGTCATCGGCGTCCGCGTCTTCGACCGCGAGGAGGGCGACGAGCTTCCTCCGGGCGTGAACCAGCTGGTCCGCGTCTACGTCGCCCAGAAGCGCAAGATCACCGATGGTGACAAGCTCGCCGGCCGTCACGGCAACAAGGGCGTCATCTCCAAGATCCTCCCGATCGAGGACATGCCCTTCCTCGAGGACGGCACCCCGGTCGACATCATCCTCAACCCGCTGGGTGTCCCGTCCCGAATGAACCCGGGACAGGTCCTGGAGATCCACCTCGGCTGGCTCGCCAGCCGCGGCTGGGACGTCTCCGGCCTCGCGGACGAGTGGGCGCAGCGCCTCCAGGCGATCGGTGCCGACCAGGTCGCCCCCGGCACCAACGTCGCCACCCCCGTCTTCGACGGTGCGCGTGAGGACGAGCTGGCCGGCCTGCTCCAGCACACGATCCCGAACCGCGACGGCGAGCGCATGGTGCTCCCGACCGGTAAGGCGCGCCTGTTCGACGGCCGCTCCGGCGAGCCGTTCCCGGACCCGATCTCGGTCGGGTACATGTACATCCTCAAGCTGCACCACCTGGTCGACGACAAGCTCCACGCCCGGTCGACCGGTCCGTACTCGATGATCACGCAGCAGCCGCTGGGTGGTAAGGCGCAGTTCGGTGGCCAGCGCTTCGGTGAGATGGAGGTGTGGGCGCTCGAGGCGTACGGCGCCGCTTACGCCCTCCAGGAGCTGCTGACCATCAAGTCCGACGACGTCACCGGCCGCGTGAAGGTCTACGAGGCGATCGTCAAGGGCGAGAACATCCCCGAGCCGGGCATTCCCGAGTCCTTCAAGGTGCTCATCAAGGAAATGCAGTCGCTCTGCCTCAACGTGGAGGTGCTGTCCTCGGACGGCATGTCCATCGAGATGCGCGACACCGACGAGGACGTCTTCCGCGCGGCGGAGGAGCTCGGTATCGACCTGTCCCGGCGCGAGCCGAGCAGCGTCGAAGAGGTCTGACGGGCCTGGCGGGGGCTCCCACGAGGAGCCCCCGCCATCCCCGGGACCGTTCAGACCATGATTGAGACACGACCCCGAAAGAGGGATTGACGCACAGTGCTCGACGTCAACTTCTTCGACGAGCTGCGGATCGGCCTTGCCACCGCGGACGACATCCGGACCTGGTCCCACGGCGAGGTCAAGAAGCCTGAGACCATCAACTACCGCACCCTCAAGCCCGAGAAGGACGGACTCTTCTGCGAGAAGATCTTCGGTCCGACCCGGGACTGGGAGTGCTACTGCGGCAAGTACAAGCGTGTCCGCTTCAAGGGCATCATCTGTGAGCGCTGTGGCGTCGAGGTCACCCGCGCCAAGGTGCGCCGTGAGCGGATGGGCCACATCGAGCTCGCCGCCCCCGTGACCCACATCTGGTACTTCAAGGGCGTGCCCTCGCGCCTGGGCTACCTGCTGGACCTGGCGCCGAAGGACCTCGAGAAGGTCATCTACTTCGCCGCCTACATGATCACGTTCGTGGACGAGGAGCGTCGTACCCGCGACCTGCCGTCCCTGGAGGCCCACGTCTCCGTCGAGCGCCAGCAGATCGAGAACCGCCGCGACGCGGACCTCGAAGGCCGTGCCAAGAAGCTCGAGACCGACCTGGCCGAGCTCGAGGCCGAGGGTGCCAAGGCCGACGTGCGCCGCAAGGTGCGCGAGGGTGCCGAGCGCGAGATGAAGCAGCTGCGTGACCGTGCGCAGCGCGAGATCGACCGTCTGGACGAGGTCTGGTCGCGCTTCAAGAACCTCAAGGTCCAGGACCTCGAGGGCGACGAGCTGCTCTACCGCGAGCTGCGCGACCGCTTCGGCACGTACTTCGACGGCTCGATGGGTGCCGCGGCGCTGCAGAAGCGCCTGGAGTCCTTCGACCTCGAGGAGGAGGCCGAGCGCCTCCGCGAGATCATCCGCACCGGCAAGGGCCAGAAGAAGACCCGTGCGCTCAAGCGCCTCAAGGTCGTCTCGGCGTTCCTGCAGACCAGCAACAGCCCCAAGGGCATGGTGCTCGACTGCGTGCCGGTCATCCCGCCGGACCTGCGTCCGATGGTGCAGCTGGACGGTGGCCGCTTCGCGACCTCCGACCTGAACGACCTGTACCGCCGCGTGATCAACCGCAACAACCGCCTGAAGCGCCTTCTCGACCTCGGTGCCCCCGAGATCATCGTGAACAACGAGAAGCGCATGCTCCAGGAGGCGGTCGACGCCCTCTTCGACAACGGCCGTCGCGGTCGCCCGGTCACGGGCCCCGGCAACCGTCCGCTGAAGTCCCTCAGCGACATGCTGAAGGGCAAGCAGGGTCGATTCCGTCAGAACCTGCTCGGCAAGCGCGTGGACTACTCCGCGCGTTCCGTCATCGTCGTCGGTCCGCAGCTGAAGCTGCACCAGTGCGGTCTGCCCAAGGCCATGGCGCTGGAGCTCTTCAAGCCGTTCGTGATGAAGCGCCTGGTCGACCTGAACCACGCGCAGAACATCAAGAGCGCCAAGCGGATGGTCGAGCGCGGCCGCACGGTCGTGTACGACGTCCTCGAAGAGGTCATCGCTGAGCACCCGGTCCTCCTGAACCGTGCGCCCACGCTGCACCGCCTCGGCATCCAGGCCTTCGAGCCCCAGCTGGTCGAGGGCAAGGCCATCCAGATCCACCCGCTCGTCTGCACCGCGTTCAACGCGGACTTCGACGGTGACCAGATGGCCGTGCACCTGCCGCTCTCCGCGGAGGCGCAGGCCGAGGCCCGCATCCTGATGCTGTCCTCGAACAACATCCTCAAGCCGGCCGACGGCCGTCCGGTGACGATGCCGACCCAGGACATGGTCCTCGGTCTGTTCTTCCTCACCACCGACGGTGACCTCCGTGACGTCAAGGGCGAGGGCCGCGCGTTCGGCTCGACCGCCGAGGCGATCATGGCGTTCGACGCCGGCGAGCTCGCGCTGCAGTCCTCCGTCGACATCCGCTTCCCGGTGGGCACCATCCCGCCGCGCGGCTGGGTGCCGCCGGTCGCCGAAGAGGGCGAGCAGGAGTTCCAGCCGGGTGACAGCTTCCGTCTGAAGACCACGCTCGGCCGTGCGCTCTTCAACGAGCTGCTGCCCGAGGACTACCCGTTCGTCGACTACTCGGTGGGCAAGAAGCAGCTCTCCGAGATCGTCAACGACCTGGCGGAGCGCTACCCCAAGGTCATCGTGGCGGCGACGCTCGACAACCTGAAGGCGGCCGGCTTCCACTGGGCGACGCGTTCCGGCGTCACCGTGGCCATCTCCGACGTCGTCGTGCCCGAGGCCAAGAAGGCCATCGTCGCGGGCTACGAGGCGCAGGACGAGAAGGTCCAGAAGCAGTACGAGCGCGGTCTGATCACCAAGGACGAGCGCACGCAGGAGCTCATCGCGATCTGGACCAAGGCGACCAACGAGGTCGCCGAGGCGATGAACGCGAACTTCCCCAAGACGAACCCCATCTTCATGATGGTTGACTCGGGTGCCCGAGGAAACATGATGCAGATGCGACAGATCGCCGGTATGCGTGGTCTGGTGTCGAACGCGAAGAACGAGACCATCCCGCGTCCGATCAAGGCGTCCTTCCGTGAGGGCCTCACCGTCCTGGAGTACTTCATCTCCACGCACGGTGCCCGTAAGGGTCTGGCGGACACCGCCCTGCGTACCGCCGACTCGGGTTACCTGACCCGTCGTCTGGTGGACGTCTCGCAGGACGTCATCATCCGCGAGGAGGACTGCGGCACCGAGCGCGGCCTCAAGCTCAAGATCGGCACCAAGGACGAGACCGGTGTCCTCCGCAAGGCGGACGACGTCGAGACCTCCGTGTACGCCCGCATGCTGGCCGAGGACGTCGTCATCGACGGCAAGGTCATCGCGCCGGCCAACGTGGACCTCGGCGACGTGCTCATCGACGCCCTGATCGCGAACGGCGTCGAGGAGGTCAAGACCCGCTCGGTCCTGACCTGTGAGTCCGCGGTCGGCACCTGTGCCTTCTGCTACGGCCGCTCGCTGGCCACCGGCAAGCTGGTCGACATCGGTGAGGCGGTCGGCATCATCGCCGCCCAGTCCATCGGTGAGCCCGGTACCCAGCTGACGATGCGTACCTTCCACACCGGTGGTGTGGCCGGTGACGACATCACCCAGGGTCTGCCGCGTGTCGTCGAGCTCTTCGAGGCCCGTACCCCGAAGGGTGTCGCCCCGATCTCCGAGGCCTCCGGCCGGGTGCGGATCGAGGAGACCGAGAAGACCAAGAAGATCGTCATCACCCCGGACGACGGCAGCGAGGAGACGGCCTTCCCGATCTCCAAGCGCGCCAAGGTCCTGGTGCACGAGGGCGACCACGTCGAGGTGGGCCAGAAGCTCACCATGGGTGCCACCAACCCGCACGACGTGCTGCGCATCCTCGGCCAGCGTGCCGTCCAGGTCCACCTGGTCGGCGAAGTCCAGAAGGTCTACAACTCGCAGGGCGTGTCGATCCACGACAAGCACATCGAGATCATCATCCGGCAGATGCTGCGCCGTGTGACGATCATCGAGTCCGGCGACGCGGAGCTCCTGCCGGGCGAGCTGGTCGAGCGGTCGAAGTTCGAGACCGAGAACCGTCGTGTGGTCACCGAGGGCGGTCACCCCGCCTCCGGCCGTCCGCAGCTGATGGGTATCACCAAGGCCTCGCTGGCGACGGAGTCCTGGCTGTCGGCCGCCTCCTTCCAGGAGACGACCCGAGTCCTGACGGATGCGGCGATCAACGCCAAGTCCGACAGCCTCATCGGCCTCAAGGAGAACGTCATCATCGGTAAGCTCATCCCGGCCGGTACGGGTCTGTCCCGCTACCGCAACATCCGGGTGGAGCCCACCGAGGAGGCGAAGGCCGCGATGTACTCGGCCGTCGGTTACGACGACATCGACTACTCGCCCTTCGGCACCGGCTCCGGCCAGGCGGTCCCGCTGGAGGACTACGACTACGGCCCGTACAACGGCTAAGGGTCATCGCGAAGCCCCCGCTGCTCTCCGGAGCGGCGGGGGCTTCCGCGTACCCGGGGCCGGCCGGGGGCCGGGGTGACCGGGTGGGCGTTCGAGGGGGTCAGGCGCGGTGGATGCGGTCCACCCCGTAGAACGTGGATACGCACCGGGCGGCCCAGTCGTCCGCGTACACCGGTGTGTAGAAGGGCTCGGCGAGCTTGCCGACGTACAGGGGCCGGTACCCGACGTTCCGGGCGCCGGCCGCGGCCTGGGCGCGGATCCGGGTGTCCTGCCGGTCCCAGGCCAGGGCGTGGCCGACGGTCTGGGAGGCCAGCGTCTGCACCGCCGGCACCAGCGGTACCAGGGCGGCCAGGGTGAGCGCGGTCGCCAGGGCCACGGAGAGGGCCGGCCCGCGGCCCTGGGCCGCCCCCCGGGCCCGCAGGGCCGCCCCGGCCCGCCGGCCGGCCCAGGCGCCGTACAGGCAGAGCGCGAGCAGCAGCGGGGTCATGAAGTTGGTCCAGGTGCGGGCGTACGTCCAGCCGCCCGGGCCGTACCCGCTGCGCAGCCCGAGGGCCACCAGGAACGAGGACACCAGCACCAGCGGGACCGGGAGCAGCAGCAGCGCGAGGGTGAGCCGGCGGGGCCGGGCCGGCAGCGGGCCGGCGGCGGGGGAGTGGAAGGCCAGGGCCAGCCCCAGGAGCAGGCCCACGGCCACGGCCCCCAGGTAGGCGCCCTGGCCGGCGATGGTGCGCAGGATGTGCAGCCAGTCGCCGGCGGTGGCCGCCAGCTCGTGCGGGGAGAGCGGCGAGCGCCGGTGCGGCTGCTGGGCGCGCCGCCAGCGGGCGCCGGGGGAGGTGTACAGGATGACCAGCCCGATCAGCAGGCCCAGGCACCAGGCCGCGCACCAGGTGGCGGGGTAGCGGTCCCGGGCGAGCTTCCAGCGGGGCCGGGCCAGCAGCCCGGCGACGGCCGCCATCAGGCCGCTGACCAGGGAGAACGGCTCGCTCAGCATGCCGGTGGCCAGGCCCAGGAAGAGGGTGGTGGCGAGCGCCGCGGGCCGGGCGGCGGGGTGCCCGGACCGGGCCGCCGCGATGCCCAGCAGCAGGGTGCCGATGCCGATCACGGTGGGCAGGGTGTGCGAGATGGTGGCCGGGGCCCACAGCAGCACCTGGTAGGTGCGGGTGCCGGCGAAGAAGAGCAGGGCCTCCAGGACCAGGGCGACGGCGAGCAGCACCGGCAGCGGTACCGCCGGCAGCCGCAGCAGCCGCAGGGCCTCCCGGGTCAGCAGCACCAGGCCGGCGCCGAGCGAGAGGATCAGGAGGCCGGGGAGGAGCTTGGGCCCGAGCAGCCCGTCGGAGTAGAGCAGGCCGCTGAGGAATGCGTTGGTGACCCGGCCGTTCTGGGTGCTGTAGAAGTCCGCGGTGATCCCGAGGACGCCCAGGTCACGGGCTTTCCAGGCGGCGCACCAGTCGTCCGAGGTGGGTCGTACGTAGAGGGCCAGGAAGGCCCCCACGGCGAGGAGCGCGCCGGCCGCGGCCACCAGGACGGCACTGCCGTGGCGGAGCGCGGAGCGGGCGGCGTGACGGCGGGAATCGTGGCTCATGCGTCGCAATCCGGGGGAGGGGCGTTGAGTAGACTGGACGGTTCCGCAGTCTAGGGATTGCGTCCACGCCCGCCGGTGTGCCGGGCGTGGGCATTTGTTTTGACCGGAGTGGATGGGATAGGTACGCTCAGACCTTGTGCCTGGGGTGTGCCTGGGCTCCCGCGCGTGTCCATCACCGCACGTGAGTCCGCACCGGCCACCGCAATCTGTACGTCTCCGCGTCTCGCGGGAGCTTGCAGCATTCGACACACCCGACCGCGTGGGTCGGCGACGTTCCAGGTTAGTTTTACGACGGCACACAGAAACCGGAGAAGTAGTGCCTACGATCCAGCAGCTGGTCCGAAAGGGCCGGCAGGACAAGGTCGAGAAGACGAAGACGCCCGCGCTCGAGGCTTCGCCCCAGCGCCGCGGCGTCTGCACGCGTGTCTTCACCACCACCCCGAAGAAGCCGAACTCGGCCCTCCGTAAGGTCGCGCGTGTGCGTCTGACCTCGGGCATCGAGGTCACGGCCTACATCCCGGGTGAGGGTCACAACCTGCAGGAGCACTCGATCGTGCTCGTGCGTGGTGGCCGTGTGAAGGACCTGCCGGGTGTTCGTTACAAGATCATCCGCGGTGCGCTTGACACCCAGGCTGTCAAGAACCGCAAGCAGGCCCGCAGCCGCTACGGCGCCAAGAAGGAGAAGTAAGAATGCCTCGTAAGGGCCCCGCCCCGAAGCGCCCGGTCATCATCGACCCGGTCTACGGCTCTCCTCTGGTGACGTCGCTGATCAACAAGATCCTGCTGGACGGCAAGCGCTCCACCGCCGAGCGCATCGTCTACGGCGCCATGGAAGGCCTCCGCGAGAAGACCGGCAACGACCCGGTCATCACGCTGAAGCGCGCGCTGGAGAACGTCAAGCCGTCCCTCGAGGTCAAGTCCCGCCGCGTCGGTGGCGCGACCTACCAGGTTCCGGTCGAGGTCAAGCCGGGTCGTCAGTCGACCCTGGCCCTCCGCTGGCTCGTGGGTTACTCCCGCGCCCGCCGCGAGAAGACCATGACCGAGCGCCTGATGAACGAGCTTCTCGACGCTTCGAACGGCCTCGGTGCGGCCGTCAAGAAGCGCGAGGACACGCACAAGATGGCCGAGTCCAACAAGGCCTTCGCGCACTACCGCTGGTAGTCGCAACCCACATCGAGACCGAGAGAAGACTGAAGCCTTATGGCTACCACTTCGCTTGACCTGGCCAAGGTGCGCAACATCGGCATCATGGCCCACATCGACGCGGGCAAGACGACGACCACCGAGCGCATCCTGTTCTACACCGGTGTGTCTTACAAGATCGGTGAAGTCCACGACGGCGCTGCCACGATGGACTGGATGGAGCAGGAGCAGGAGCGCGGCATCACGATCACGTCCGCCGCGACGACCTGTCACTGGCCGCTCGAGGACGTCGATCACACGATCAACATCATCGACACCCCGGGTCACGTGGACTTCACGGTCGAGGTGGAGCGTTCGCTCCGCGTCCTCGACGGTGCCGTCACCGTGTTCGACGGTGTGGCCGGTGTTGAGCCGCAGTCCGAGACGGTGTGGCGTCAGGCCGACCGTTACGGCGTGCCCCGCATCTGCTTCGTGAACAAGCTCGACCGCACGGGCGCCGAGTTCCACCGTTGCGTGGACATGATCAAGGACCGCCTGGGCGCGGTTCCGATCGTGATGCAGCTCCCCATCGGTGCCGAGGCCGACTTCCAGGGTGTCGTCGACCTCGTCACGATGAAGGCGTTCGTCTGGTCCGCCGAGGCGACCAAGGGCGAGATGTACGACATCGTCGACATCCCGGCCACGCACACCGAGGCCGCTGAAGAGTGGCGCGGCAAGCTCCTCGAGGCCGTCGCGGAGAACGACGACGAGATCATGGAGCTGTACCTGGGCGGCGAAGAGCCGACCGTGGAGCAGCTGCACGCCGCCGTCCGTCGCATCATCCTGCAGTCGGGCAAGGGTGGCGGCACGACCGTCACCGCGGTGTTCTGTGGCACGGCGTTCAAGAACAAGGGCGTCCAGCCCCTGCTCGACGCCGTCGTCCGCTACCTCCCCTCGCCCCTGGACATCGAGGCCATCGAGGGCCACGACGTCAAGGACGCCGAGGTCGTCGTGAAGCGCAAGCCGTCCGACGAGGAGCCCCTCGCGGCGCTGGCGTTCAAGATCATGAGCGACCCGCACCTCGGCAAGCTCACCTTCGTCCGGGTTTACTCGGGCCGCCTGGAGGCCGGCACTTCGGTGCTGAACTCCGTCAAGGGCAAGAAGGAGCGCATCGGCAAGATCTACCGCATGCACGCGAACAAGCGTGAGGAGATCGACTCGGTGGGCGCCGGCGACATCGTCGCCGTCATGGGCCTGAAGCAGACCACCACCGGTGAGACGCTGTGCGACGAGAAGAGCCCGGTCATCCTGGAGTCCATGGACTTCCCGGCCCCGGTCATCCAGGTCGCCATCGAGCCCAAGTCCAAGGGTGACCAGGAGAAGCTGGGTGTCGCCATCCAGCGTCTCGCGGAGGAGGACCCCTCCTTCCACGTTCACTCGGACGAGGAGACCGGCCAGACCATCCTCGGCGGTATGGGCGAGCTGCACCTCGAGGTGCTGGTCGACCGTATGAAGCGCGAGTTCAAGGTCGAGGCCAACGTCGGCAAGCCGCAGGTCGCGTACCGCGAGACGATCCGCAAGGCCGTCGAGCGCATCGACTTCACCCACAAGAAGCAGACCGGTGGTACCGGTCAGTTCGCCAAGGTGCAGATCGCGATCGAGCCGATCACGGACGCCGATGGTCCGGCGTACGAGTTCGTGAACAAGGTCACCGGTGGCCGCATCCCGAAGGAGTACATCCCTTCGGTCGACGCGGGTGCGCAGGAGGCCATGCAGTTCGGCATCCTGGCGGGCTACGAGATGACCGGCGTCCGCGTCATCCTGCTCGACGGTGGCTACCACGAGGTCGACTCCTCCGAGCTCGCCTTCAAGATCGCCGGTTCGCAGGCGTTCAAGGAGGGTGCGCGCAAGGCCAGCCCCGTGCTGCTCGAGCCGATGATGGCCGTCGAGGTCACCACGCCCGAGGACTACATGGGTGAGGTCATCGGCGACATCAACTCCCGCCGTGGCCAGATCCAGGCCATGGAGGAGCGTCACGGCGCCCGCGTCGTGAAGGGCCTCGTGCCGCTTTCGGAGATGTTCGGCTACGTCGGAGACCTCCGCAGCAAGACCTCGGGTCGCGCAAGCTACTCGATGCAGTTCGACTCCTACGCCGAGGTTCCCCGGAACGTCGCCGAGGAGATCATCGCGAAGGCCAAGGGCGAGTAACTCACTCGTTTCACGCTTTAGGCTTGTCACCGGAATCCCTGGGGCAACAACGGCAACCGCTGTCGTTGCCCCGGGGGGGCCGGCATCCCAGCAAAGATCACCTGGCGCCGATGAGTAAGGCGTACAGAACCACTTCCCAGGAGGACCCCAGTGGCGAAGGCGAAGTTCGAGCGGACTAAGCCGCACGTCAACATCGGCACCATCGGTCACATTGACCACGGTAAGACGACCCTCACGGCCGCCATTACCAAGGTGCTGCACGACGCGTACCCGGACCTGAACGAGGCCTCGGCCTTCGACCAGATCGACAAGGCTCCTGAGGAGCGCCAGCGCGGTATCACCATCTCCATCGCGCACGTCGAGTACCAGACCGAGGCGCGTCACTACGCCCACGTCGACTGCCCGGGTCACGCGGACTACATCAAGAACATGATCACCGGTGCCGCGCAGATGGACGGCGCGATCCTCGTGGTCGCCGCCACCGACGGCCCGATGCCGCAGACCAAGGAGCACGTGCTCCTGGCCCGCCAGGTCGGCGTCCCCTCCATCGTCGTCGCCCTGAACAAGGCCGACATGGTGGACGACGAGGAGATCCTGGAGCTCGTCGAGCTCGAGGTCCGTGAGCTCCTCTCCGAGTACGACTTCCCGGGCGACGACGTCCCGGTCGTCCAGGTCTCGGCGCTCAAGGCCCTCGAGGGTGACAAGGAGTGGGGCGAGAAGCTCCTCGGCCTCATGAAGGCCGTGGATGACTTCATCCCGACCCCCCCGCGTGACACCGACATGCCGTTCCTGATGCCGGTCGAGGACGTCTTCACGATCACCGGTCGTGGCACCGTCGTCACCGGTCGCATCGAGCGTGGTGTCCTCAAGGTCAACGAGACTGTCGACATCATCGGCATCAAGGAGACCAAGACCACCACCACGGTCACCGGTATCGAGATGTTCCGCAAGCTGCTCGACGAGGGCCAGGCCGGTGAGAACGTCGGTCTGCTGCTCCGCGGCATCAAGCGCGAGGACGTCGAGCGCGGCCAGGTCATCATCAAGCCCGGTTCGGTCACCCCGCACACCGAGTTCGAGGCCCAGGCCTACATCCTGTCGAAGGACGAGGGTGGCCGTCACACCCCGTTCTTCAACAACTACCGCCCGCAGTTCTACTTCCGTACCACGGACGTGACCGGCGTCGTGACCCTCCCCGAGGGCACCGAGATGGTCATGCCGGGCGACAACACCGAGATGACGGTCGCGCTGATCCAGCCGGTCGCCATGGAGGAGGGCCTGAAGTTCGCCATCCGTGAGGGTGGTCGTACCGTGGGCGCCGGCCAGGTCACCAAGATCACGAAGTAATTCGTGTTCTGACCTGGTAGCTCTTCAGAGCACCTGAGGAGGGCCCCGCTCCGCCGCTGGTCGGTGGAGCGGGGCCCTTCTCGCCGTCGGCACCCAGCCGGCGCCCGCGTGGCGCATGCGCCTGCGAAATGTGAGATGGGGTACCCTCCCCGCTTGCGATTGGCGCCGTCTGCGTGATGTATGGCAGACTGTTCAAGTTGCTCGGTTGAGTACCGATGCTGCGCGCCTCCCGCCGGGAGGACCGGAAGCGAGTCCCACAGTACTCGTCGCCTTCATCTGCCCTTCGGGCAGCAATGGGGCGGACGTACGGGAATCTTCCGGGAAGCGTGGGCGGGGTACCGGCCAGGCACTCGGTGGGTGTTTCTCCCCCGAAGCGTGATCCGGGAAAGGATCGCAACCCCTCAGGCAGGGAATTTCCGTATGGAAATTTTTTGAAGAGGCAGCGCGACACGCCCGACCGCGTGGGTCGGAGAGAAGCCGCAGAAATGCAGCCGACCGAGTACCAGAGCGTTCCATTGAGACAAAGGACTACGAAGTAGCCATGGCGGGACAGAAGATCCGCATCCGGCTCAAGGCCTACGACCACGAGGTCATCGACTCCTCGGCGAAGAAGATCGTCGAGACGGTGACCCGCACTGGTGCGTCGGTCGCGGGCCCGGTGCCGCTGCCCACTGAGAAGAACGTGTACTGCGTCATCAAGTCGCCGCACAAGTACAAGGACTCGCGCGAGCACTTCGAGATGCGCACGCACAAGCGCCTGATCGACATCCTCGACCCGACCCCCAAGACCGTTGACTCGCTGATGCGCCTGGACCTTCCGGCCGGCGTTGACATCGAGATCAAGCTCTGAGAGGCGTCGAGAAGATGGCAAAGCAGATCAAGGGCGTCCTGGGCGAGAAGCTCGGCATGACCCAGGTCTGGGACGAGAACAACCGTGTCGTCCCGGTGACCGTCGTCAAGGCCGGGCCCTGTGTCGTGACCCAGGTCCGTACCAACGACATCGACGGCTACGAGTCGGTCCAGATCGCCTTCGGCGAGATCGACCCTCGCAAGGTGAACAAGCCCCTCAAGGGTCACTTCGCCAAGGCCGACGTGACCCCGCGCCGCCACCTGGTGGAGCTCCGCACCTCCGACGCCAGCGAGTACACGCTCGGCCAGGAGATCACTGCCGAGGTGTTCGAGTCCGGCGTCAAGGTCGACGTCACGGGCACGAGCAAGGGCAAGGGCTTCGCCGGTGCCATGAAGCGCCACAACTTCCGTGGTGGCAAGGCCTCCCACGGTGCCCACCGCGTGCACCGCAAGCCCGGTTCGATCGGTGGCTGCGCCACCCCCGGCCGTGTCTTCAAGGGTATGAAGATGGCCGGCCGCATGGGTAACGACCGGGTCACCACCCAGAACCTGACCGTTCACGCCGTTGACGCGGAGAAGGGCCTGCTGCTCATCAAGGGCGCGGTTCCTGGTCCGAACGGCGGCCTCGTCCTGGTCCGCACTGCGGCCAAGGGGGCCTGAGGACTATGAGCACCATTGACATTCTGTCGCCCGCGGGCGACAAGACCGGGACCCTTGAGCTCCCGGCCGAGATCTTCGACGCCAAGGTCAGCATCCCGCTGATCCACCAGGTCGTCGTCGCGCAGCTGGCCGCGGCCCGTCAGGGCACGCACAAGGTCAAGACGCGTGGCGAGGTCCGCGGTGGTGGTAAGAAGCCGTACCGCCAGAAGGGCACCGGCCGCGCCCGTCAGGGTTCGACCCGTGCGCCGCAGTTCGCCGGCGGTGGCGTCGTCCACGGCCCGCAGCCGCGTGACTACTCGCAGCGGACGCCCAAGAAGATGAAGGCCGCCGCTCTGCGTGGCGCCCTCACCGACCGGGCCCGTCACTCCCGCATCCACGTCGTCTCCGGCGTGGTCGAGGGTGCCGTCTCCACCAAGGCCGCCAAGACGCTGTTCGGCAAGATCTCGGAGCGCAACAACCTGCTCCTGGTCGTCGAGCGCGCCGACGAGGCCGCGTGGCTGTCCGCCCGCAACCTGCCCCAGGTTCACATCCTGGAGCCGGGCCAGCTGAACACGTACGACGTGATCGTCTCTGACGACGTGGTCTTCACTCAGGCCGCTTTCGAGTCCTTCGTGTCTGGCCCCCAGACCGCTGAGACCGAAGGGAGCGACGCCTGATGTCCGAGGCGACCGTTACCAGCAAGACCTTCACCGACCCGCGCGACCTGCTGATCAAGCCGGTCGTGTCGGAGAAGAGCTACGCGCTGCTGGACGAGAACAAGTACACGTTCATCGTCGCGCCCGGCGCCAACAAGACCCAGATCAAGCAGGCCGTCGAGGCGGTCTTCTCGGTCAAGGTCACCGGGGTCAACACGATCAACCGTCAGGGTAAGCGCAAGCGCACCAAGACCGGTTTCGGCAAGCGCGCCAACACCAAGCGCGCCATCGTGACCCTCGCTGAGGGCGACCGTATCGACATCTTCGGCGGCCCGGTCTCCTAACGGAGTCCGAGTCGTCCGGAATCGGACGAGGACTGAGAAATGGGTATCCGCAAGTACAAGCCGACGACCCCGGGCCGTCGTGGCTCCAGCGTCGCCGACTTTGTCGAGATCACGCGGTCCACGCCGGAGAAGTCGCTGGTTCGCCCGCTGCACAGCAAGGGCGGCCGTAACAACACCGGTCGGATCACCGTTCGCCACCAGGGTGGTGGACACAAGCGCGCCTACCGCGTGATCGACTTCCGTCGTCACGACAAGGACGGCGTGCCGGCCAAGGTCGCGCACATCGAGTACGACCCCAACCGCACCGCGCGCATCGCGCTCCTGCACTACGCCGACGGCGAGAAGCGCTACATCATCGCGCCGAAGAGCCTGAAGCAGGGTGACCGGATTGAGAACGGCCCCACGGCCGACATCAAGCCCGGCAACAACCTGGCGCTGCGCAACATCCCCGTCGGTACCACGATCCACGCGATCGAGCTCCGTCCGGGTGGTGGCGCGAAGTTCGCCCGTTCCGCGGGTGCCTCCGTGCAGCTGCTGGCGAAGGAAGGTGCCATGGCGCACCTCCGTATGCCGTCCGGTGAGATCCGCCTGGTCGACGTGCGCTGCCGCGCGACGATCGGCGAGGTCGGCAACGCCGAGCAGTCGAACATCAACTGGGGCAAGGCCGGCCGTATGCGCTGGAAGGGCGTTCGCCCGACCGTCCGCGGTGTCGCGATGAACCCGGTTGACCACCCGCACGGTGGTGGTGAGGGCAAGACCTCCGGTGGTCGCCACCCGGTCTCCCCGTGGGGTCAGAAGGAGGGTCGTACTCGCTCGCCGAAGAAGGCTTCGAGCAAGTACATCGTCCGCCGCCGCAAGACGAACAAGAAGCGCTAGGAGCGGGTTTAGATGCCGCGCAGTCTCAAGAAGGGGCCCTTCGTCGACGACCACCTCGTAAAGAAGGTGGACGCCCAGAACGAAGCCGGCACCAAGAACGTCATCAAGACCTGGTCCCGTCGCTCGATGATCATCCCCAGCATGCTGGGTCACACGATCGCGGTGCACAACGGCAAGACCCATGTCCCGGTGTTCGTCACCGAGTCCATGGTCGGCCACAAGCTCGGCGAGTTCTCGCCGACTCGCACCTTCCGCGGCCACGTCAAGGACGACCGGAAGTCGAAGCGCCGCTAATCGCGGGGTGGAACGACTAATGACTTACATCGAAGGGACAACCATGGAAGCCAGGGCCCAGGCGCGGTACATCCGCGTCACGCCCATGAAGGCCCGCCGCGTGGTGGACCTCATCCGTGGCATGGACGCCACGGAGGCTCAGGCGGTCCTGCGTTTCGCCCCGCAGGCCGCGAGCGTGCCGGTTGGCAAGGTGCTGGACAGCGCCATCGCCAACGCCGCGCACAACTACGACCACACGGACGCTTCGTCGCTGTTCATCAGCGAGGCGTTCGTGGACGAGGGCCCGACCCTGAAGCGGTTCCGTCCGCGTGCCCAGGGTCGTGCCTACCGGATCCGCAAGCGGACCAGCCACATCACCGTGGTCGTCAGCAGCAAGGAAGGAACCCGGTAATGGGCCAGAAGGTAAACCCGCACGGGTTCCGGCTCGGCATCACCACGGACTTCAAGTCCCGGTGGTACGCCGACAAGCTGTACAAGGACTACGTCAAGGAAGACGTCGCCATCCGTCGGATGATGACGTCCGGCATGGAGCGCGCCGGCATCTCGAAGGTTGAGATCGAGCGCACCCGTGACCGCGTGCGTGTGGACATCCACACCGCTCGTCCGGGCATCGTCATCGGCCGCCGTGGCGCCGAGGCCGACCGCATCCGCGGTGACCTCGAGAAGCTCACGGGCAAGCAGGTCCAGCTGAACATCCTCGAGGTCAAGAACCCCGAGCTCGACGCTCAGCTCGTCGCCCAGGCCGTTGCCGAGCAGCTCTCCTCCCGCGTCTCCTTCCGTCGCGCCATGCGTAAGAGCATGCAGGGCACGATGAAGGCCGGCGCCAAGGGCATCAAGATCCAGTGTGGTGGCCGTCTCGGCGGCGCCGAGATGTCCCGCTCCGAGTTCTACCGCGAGGGTCGTGTGCCGCTGCACACGCTGCGCGCGAACGTGGAGTACGGCTTCTTCGAGGCCAAGACCACCTTCGGCCGCATCGGCGTGAAGGTCTGGATCTACAAGGGCGATGTCAAGAACATCGCTGAGGTCCGCGCCGAGAACGCTGCGGCCCGTGCGGGTAACCGCCCGGCCCGTGGTGGCGCTGACCGCCCCGCCGGTGGCCGTGGTGGCCGTGGCGGCGAGCGTGGCGGCCGTGGCCGCAAGCCGCAGCAGGCTGCTGCGACCGAGGCCCCCAAGGCCGAGGCCGCTGCCGCCGCTCCGGCTGAGAGCACCGGAACGGAGGCCTGACCGACATGCTGATCCCCCGTAGGGTCAAGCACCGCAAGCAGCACCACCCGAAGCGCCGCGGTATGGCCAAGGGCGGTACTGAGGTCTCGTTCGGCGAGTACGGCATCCAGGCGCTGACCCCGGCGTACGTGACGAACCGCCAGATCGAGTCCGCTCGTATCGCGATGACGCGTCACATCAAGCGTGGCGGCAAGGTCTGGATCAACATCTACCCGGACCGTCCGCTGACGAAGAAGCCCGCCGAGACCCGCATGGGTTCCGGTAAGGGTTCCCCCGAGTGGTGGATCGCGAACGTGCACCCGGGCCGGGTCATGTTCGAGCTGTCCTACCCGAACGAGAAGATTGCGCGTGAGGCTCTCACTCGTGCGGCTCACAAGCTGCCGATGAAGTGCCGGATCGTCAAGCGCGAGGCAGGTGAGTCGTGATGGCGGCCGGTACCAAGGCGTCCGAGCTGCGCGAGCTGGGCAACGAGGAGCTCGTTGGCAAGCTGCGCGAGGCCAAGGAGGAGCTGTTCAAGCTCCGCTTCCAGGCGGCCACGGGTCAGCTGGAGAACAACGGCCGGCTCAAGTCCGTCCGTAAGGACATCGCTCGCATCTACACCCTGATGCACGAGCGTGAGCTCGGTATCGAGACGGTGGAGAACGCCTGATGAGCGAGAACAACGTGACTGAGAAGACCGAGCGCGGTTTCCGCAAGACCCGCGAGGGTCTGGTCGTCAGCGACAAGATGGACAAGACCGTCGTCGTCGCCGTCGAGGACCGCGTCAAGCACGCGCTGTACGGCAAGGTCATCCGCCGTACGAACAAGCTCAAGGCCCACGACGAGGCCAACGCCGCCGGCATCGGCGACCGCGTCCTCATCATGGAGACTCGCCCGCTGTCCGCGACCAAGCGGTGGCGCGTCGTCGAGATCCTCGAGAAGGCCAAGTAATCAAGTCTGAGGGGTTTCCCTCGGATTCGTTCCGCCAGGCTCGGCAGGGGCTTCGCTGAAGCCCCTGCCGGGAACCGGCAGACAAACAGGAGATAGACGTGATCCAGCAGGAGTCGCGACTGCGTGTCGCCGACAACACTGGTGCCAAGGAGATCCTTTGCATCCGTGTTCTCGGTGGCTCCGGTCGCCGCTACGCGGGCATCGGTGACGTGATCGTCGCCACCGTCAAGGACGCGATCCCGGGCGGCAACGTGAAGAAGGGTGACGTCGTCAAGGCCGTCATCGTTCGCACCGTCAAGGAGCGCCGCCGCCAGGACGGCTCGTACATCCGCTTCGACGAGAACGCCGCTGTCATTCTCAAGAACGACGGCGACCCTCGTGGCACCCGTATCTTCGGCCCGGTCGGCCGTGAGCTGCGCGAGAAGAAGTTCATGAAGATCATCTCGCTCGCGCCGGAGGTGCTGTAAGCATGAAGATCAAGAAGGGCGACCTGGTTCAGGTCATCACCGGTAAGGACAAGGGCAAGCAGGGCAAGGTCATCCAGGCCATCCCCGCTGAGAACCGCGTCCTGGTCGAGGGTGTCAACCGGGTCAAGAAGCACACCAAGGCCGGCCCCACCGCTGGTGGGTCGCAGGCCGGCGGCATCGTGATCACCGAGGCCCCGATCCACGTCAGCAACGTTCAGCTGGTCGTGGAGAAGGACGGCAAGAAGGTCGTCACCCGCGTCGGTTTCCGCTTCGACGACGAAGGCAACAAGATCCGCGTTGCCAAGCGCACGGGTGAGGACATCTGATGGCTACCACTCCGCGTCTGAAGACGAAGTACCGCGAGGAGATCTCGGGCAAGCTGCGTGAGGAGTTCTCGTACGAGAACGTCATGCAGATCCCCGGCCTCGTGAAGATCGTGGTCAACATGGGTGTGGGCGACGCCGCCCGCGACTCCAAGCTGATCGACGGCGCCATCAAGGACCTGACGACGATCACCGGTCAGAAGCCGGCCGTCACGAAGGCCCGGAAGTCCATCGCGCAGTTCAAGCTGCGTGAGGGTCAGCCGATCGGCTGCCACGTCACCCTCCGTGGTGACCGCATGTGGGAGTTCCTGGACCGTACGCTGTCGCTCGCGCTGCCGCGTATCCGTGACTTCCGTGGTCTGTCGCCGAAGCAGTTCGACGGCCGTGGCAACTACACCTTCGGTCTCACGGAGCAGGTCATGTTCCACGAGATCGACCAGGACAAGATCGACCGTACCCGGGGTATGGACATCACCGTGGTGACCACGGCGACCAACGACGACGAGGGCCGCGCCCTCCTTCGTCACCTCGGCTTCCCCTTCAAGGAGGCGTAAGCGAGATGGCGAAGAAGGCTCTCATCGCGAAGGCTGCCCGCAAGCCCAAGTTCGGTGTGCGTGCGTACACCCGCTGCCAGCGCTGCGGTCGCCCCCACTCCGTGTACCGCAAGTTCGGCCTGTGCCGCGTGTGCCTCCGTGAGATGGCTCACCGTGGCGAGCTGCCGGGCGTGACCAAGAGCTCCTGGTAAATCCCCTTCACCCATTGGGTGTTGAGGTTTTCCAGGCGCTCTCGGTAAGCATCAGGTCGGCGGACCCCCGCTCCCGCATGCCGTAGGCTTGTGGGGTTGGGCGTCCGCCGCCCTACCGACTTACTACGCCGTAGGTCCCCGCGCCGCACCCGTCCCGCCCCTGTGTGGGGAGAGGGATGGCGCATACAGGAAACCCCGGCGAGAGAGGCCGAAGGCCACTTCATGACCATGACTGACCCGATCGCAGACATGCTGACCCGTCTGCGTAACGCTAACTCGGCGTACCACGACACCGTCGTGATGCCGCACAGCAAGATCAAGTCGCACATCGCAGAGATCCTCAAGCAGGAGGGTTTCATCACCGGCTGGAAGGTCGAGGACGCCGAGGTCGGCAAGAACCTCGTCCTCGAGCTGAAGTTCGGGCCGAACCGTGAGCGCTCCATCGCGGGCATCAAGCGGATCTCGAAGCCCGGTCTGCGCGTGTACGCGAAGTCCACCAACCTGCCGAAGGTGCTCGGCGGCCTGGGCGTGGCGATCATCTCCACGTCCCACGGTCTCCTCACCGGCCAGCAGGCAGGCAAGAAGGGCGTAGGTGGGGAAGTCCTCGCCTACGTCTGGTAGTCGGGAACGGAGGAAAAGCAATGTCGCGAATCGGCAAGCTCCCCATCCAGGTTCCCGCCGGTGTGGACGTCACCATCGATGGCCGCACGGTCGTCGTCAAGGGTGCCAAGGGCTCCCTGACGCACACCGTCGCCGCCCCCATCGAGATCGTTAAGGGCGAGGACGGCGTTCTTAACGTCACCCGTCCCAACGACGAGCGTCAGAACAAGGCCCTCCACGGCCTGTCCCGCACGCTGGTGGCGAACATGATCACCGGTGTGACCACGGGATACGTCAAGGCTCTCGAGATCAGCGGTGTCGGTTACCGCGTGGCCGCGAAGGGCTCCAGCCTGGAGTTCCAGCTCGGCTACAGCCACCCGATCCTGGTGGAGGCGCCCGAGGGCATCTCCTTCAAGGTCGAGTCGCCGACCAAGTTCTCGGTCGAGGGCATCGACAAGCAGAAGGTCGGCGAGGTCGCCGCCAACATCCGCAAGCTGCGGAAGCCCGACCCGTACAAGGCCAAGGGTGTCAAGTACGCCGGCGAGGTCATCCGCCGCAAGGTCGGAAAGGCTGGTAAGTAGCCATGGCATACGGTGTGAAGATCGCCAAGGGCGACGCGTACAAGCGCGCGGCCAAGGCTCGCCGCCACATCCGCATCCGCAAGAACGTCTCGGGTACGGCGGAGCGTCCGCGCCTCGTCGTGACGCGTTCCAACCGCAACATCGTTGCTCAGGTCATCGACGACCTCCAGGGCCACACCCTGGCGTCCGCGTCGACCCTGGACGCTTCGATCCGCGGTGGCGAAGGCGACAAGAGCACCCAGGCCCAGGCCGTCGGCGCGCTCGTCGCCGAGCGTGCCAAGGCTGCGGGTGTCGAGACCGTCGTGTTCGACCGCGGTGGCAACCGATACGCCGGGCGCATTGCCGCTCTGGCTGACGCCGCCCGCGAAGCCGGGCTGAAGTTCTAAGCCCCGGTTCCGGGACTCACGGACGTAACAGAGAGAGGTAATCCAATGGCTGGACCCCAGCGCCGCGGAAGCGGTGCCGGTGGCGGCGAGCGGCGGGACCGGAAGGGTCGCGACGGTGGCCCTGCCGCCGAGAAGACCGCTTACGTTGAGCGCGTTGTCGCGATCAACCGCGTTGCCAAGGTTGTCAAGGGTGGTCGCCGCTTCAGCTTCACCGCGCTGGTCGTGGTGGGCGACGGTGACGGCACCGTAGGTGTCGGTTACGGCAAGGCCAAGGAAGTTCCCGCGGCCATTGCCAAGGGTGTCGAGGAAGCCAAGAAGAACTTCTTCAAGGTTCCGCGCATCCAGGGCACCATCCCGCACCCGATCCAGGGCGAGAAGGCCGCGGGCGTCGTCCTGCTGAAGCCTGCTTCCCCCGGTACCGGTGTTATCGCCGGTGGCCCGGTGCGCGCCGTTCTGGAGTGCGCCGGCGTTCACGACATCCTGTCGAAGTCGCTCGGCTCCGACAACGCGATCAACATCGTGCACGCGACCGTGGAGGCCCTGAAGGGCCTGCAGCGTCCCGAGGAGATCGCGGCTCGCCGTGGTCTGCCCCTCGAGGACGTCGCCCCCGCGGCTCTGCTTCGTGCGCGTGCGGGAGCGGGTGCGTAATGGCTCGCCTCAAGATCACGCAGACGAAGTCGTACATCGGCAGCAAGCAGAACCACCGCGACACCCTGCGTTCGCTCGGGCTCAAGCGCCTGAACGACGTGGTCGTCAAGGAGGACCGCCCCGAGTTCCGCGGAATGGTGCACACCGTCCGCCACCTCGTGACGGTTGAGGAGGTCGACTAACATGGCCGAGAACAGCAGCCCGCTGAAGGCCCACAACCTCCGTCCCGCCCCGGGTGCCAAGACCGCGAAGACCCGTGTGGGTCGTGGTGAGGCGTCCAAGGGTAAGACGGCCGGTCGTGGTACCAAGGGCACCAAGGCGCGTTACCAGGTTCCGGAGCGCTTCGAGGGTGGGCAGATGCCCCTCCACATGCGCCTCCCGAAGCTCAAGGGCTTCAAGAACCCGTTCCGCACCGAGTACCAGGTCGTGAACCTGGCCAAGCTGGCCGAGCTCTACCCCGAGGGTGGAGAGGTCACCGTGGCCGGTCTCGTCGAGCGTGGTGCGGTTCGCAAGAACAGCCTCGTCAAGGTCCTGGGCCAGGGCGAGATCTCCGTGGCGCTGCAGGTTTCGGTTGACGCCGTCTCCGGCTCCGCCAAGGAGAAGATTGCCGCCGCCGGCGGCACGGTCACCGAGCTCGTCTAAGACGGGTTCTGTGCCAAATAGCTAGAAACTCCGACCGGGGATGCCTCACAAATGGGGCATCCCCGGTTGGTCGTTCCTAGGGGGCCACTCTCGCCGGTAAGGTGGCCTGCACCTTTGCTTGTACACATACGTCGATCCCTCAGACCGTCACCCTTGACGCAGTAGCGCGGGGGTCGCAGGAGGCACCGTGCTCACCGCGTTCGCCCGGGCGTTCAAGACGCCCGACCTGCGCAAGAAGCTGCTCTTCACGCTCGGCATCATCGTGCTGTTCCGGCTTGGGTCACATGTGCCCGTTCCCGGCGTGGACTACAAGGCCGTCCAGTTCTGTGTGGACCAGGCCGGCTCGAGCAACAGCCTGTTCGGGCTGGTCAACATGTTCAGCGGCGGCGCATTGCTGCAGATCACGATTTTCGCGCTCGGCATCATGCCGTACATCACGGCGAGCATCATCCTGCAGCTGCTGACCGTGGTCATCCCCCGGCTGGAGAACCTCAAGAAGGAGGGGCAGGCCGGTACCGCGAAGATCACGCAGTACACGCGTTACCTGACGGTCGCCCTCGCCATCCTGCAGGGCACCGGCCTGGTGGCCACGGCCAAGACCGGCGCACTCTTCGGATCGTGCGCCCAGGCCGGCCAGATCGTGCCGGACCACTCCATCTTCCGCATCGTCGTCATGGTCGTGACCATGACCGCCGGTACCTGTGTCGTCATGTGGCTCGGTGAGCTGATCACCGACCGCGGCATCGGCAACGGCATGTCGATCCTGATGTTCATCTCGATCGCCGCCGGCTTCGTCAGCGCCCTCTGGGGCATCAAGCTCAACGGCAAGATCGCCGGAGGCTGGGTCGAGTTCGGCGTGGTCATCCTGGTCGGTCTCGCGATGGTGGCCCTGGTCGTCTTCGTCGAGCAGGCCCAGCGCCGGGTCCCGGTGCAGTACGCCAAGCGCATGATCGGCCGCCGCGCCTACGGTGGCACGTCCACCTACATCCCGCTCAAGGTGAACCAGGCCGGCGTGATCCCGGTCATCTTCGCCTCGTCGCTGCTGTACATCCCGGCACTGATCGTCCAGTTCAGCGGGTCCACCGCGCCCTGGGCCACCTGGATCCAGAAGCACTTCGTCAAGGGTGACCACCCGTACTACATCGCCGCCTACTTCCTCCTGATCGTTTTCTTCGCGTTCTTCTACGTGGCGATTTCGTTCAACCCCGAGGAAGTAGCCGACAACATGAAGAAGTATGGTGGCTTCATCCCGGGCATCCGGGCTGGCCGACCTACTGCCGAGTACCTGAGCTACGTGCTCAACCGGATCACCTGGCCGGGGTCGCTGTACTTGGGTCTGATCGCGCTCGTGCCGACGATGGCGTTGGCGGGCTTCGGAGCGAACCAGAACTTCCCGTTCGGCGGGACGAGCATCCTGATCATCGTGGGTGTGGGTCTGGAGACCGTGAAGCAGATCGAGAGCCAGCTCCAGCAGCGCAATTACGAAGGGTTCCTCCGCTGATGCGTATCGTCCTCGTCGGGCCGCCTGGTGCGGGCAAGGGAACGCAGGCCGCGTACCTTGCCAAGAACCTGTCGATCCCGCACATCTCCACGGGCGACCTGTTCCGGGCCAACATCAGCCAGGGCACCGAGCTCGGCAAGCAGGCGAAGGCGTTCATGGACGCCGGCGACCTGGTGCCGGACGAGGTCACCATCGGCATGGCCAAGGACCGGATGGAGCAGCCGGACGCCGAGGGCGGGTTCCTGCTCGACGGCTTCCCGCGCAACGTCTCGCAGGCCGTGGCCCTTGACGAGATGCTCAAGGCCGAGGGGATGAAGCTGGACGCGGTCCTGGACCTCGAGGTCCCCGAGGACGAGGTCGTGAAGCGGATCGCCGGCCGGCGCGTCTGCCGCAAGGAGTCCAGCCACGTCTTCCACGTGACGTACGCCGCGCCGAAGACCGAGGGTGTCTGCGACACCTGCGGCGGCGAGCTGTACCAGCGCCCGGACGACAGCGAGGACACCGTCCGCAACCGCCTGGACGTCTACCACACCCAGACCGAGCCGATCATCGACTACTACAAGGCACAGGACCTCGTGGTGACGATCTCGGCGCTCGGCAAGGTGGACGAGGTCACCGAGCGCGCGATGGCCGCCCTGCAGGGCGACGCCTGACCCACCCCGTAGTACCTCCGTACGGCCGCGGTGTCCCCAGGACGCCGCGGCCGTACTGTTGAGCAGAGACAGTCGAGTACCCGTACACCCGGAAGGCAAGAGGGCATGGTCCAGATCAAGACCCCGGAGCAGATCGCCAAGATGCGCGAGGCGGGGCTGGTCGTCGCCGCCATCCACGCGGCGACCCGTGAGGCGGCCGTGCCCGGCGCCACCACCAAGGACCTGGACGAGGTCGCCCGCAAGGTCATCGCCGACCACGGCGCCAAGTCGAACTTCCTCGGGTACGGCGGCTTCCCGGCGACCATCTGCACCTCGGTCAACGAGGTCGTGGTGCACGGCATCCCGGACGAGAAGACCGTCCTCAAGGACGGCGACATCATCTCGATCGACGCCGGCGCCATCGTCGACGGCTGGCACGGCGACGCCGCGTACACCTGCTTCGTGGGCACCGGCCACGCTCCGGAGCTGATCGAGCTCTCCCGGGTGACCGAGGAGTCGATGTGGGCCGGCCTGGCCGCGATGAAGCTGGGCAACCGCCTGGTCGACATCTCCAAGGCGATCGAGACGTACATCAAGCGCCAGCCGCGGCCGGCCACCGGCGAGCACAGCCTCGGCCGGTACGGGATCATCGAGGACTACGGCGGCCACGGCATCGGCACCGAGATGCACATGGACCCGCACCTGCTGAACTACGTCTCCCGCAAGCGCGGCAAGGGCATCAAGCTGGTGCCGGGCGTCTGCCTCGCGATCGAGCCGATGGTCTCCCTGGGCACCGCGGCCACCGAGGTGCTGGCCGACGACTGGACGGTCATCACCACCGACGGCACCTGGTCCTCGCACTGGGAGCACTCGATCGCGCTGACCGAGGCCGGCCCCATCGTCCTGACCTCCCCGGACTGCGGCAAGGCGAAGCTGGCCGAGTACGGGGTGACCACCGCGCCCGACCCCCTGGGCTAGGCGCGGGGCTTAATGATCTACGCTGTGGGGCAAACTTTCCGGATTCGTCTTTCTGGGTGCCCTGACGTAGACTGACTCGTCGGCTCCTTTGCATCCGCATGTCCTCATGCGAAGCGGGGAGCTGATCAAGGTAGCCGATTCGAAAGGCGAAGCGTGGCCAAGAAGCAAGGTGCCATCGAGATCGAGGGCACCGTGATCGAGTCCCTCCCGAACGCCATGTTCAAGGTGGAGCTCCAGAACGGTCACAAGGTCCTCGCGCACATCAGTGGAAAGATGCGGATGCACTACATCCGTATCCTCCCGGATGACCGGGTCGTGGTGGAGCTCTCTCCCTACGACCTGACGCGTGGCCGGATCGTCTACCGGTACAAGTAGATCTTGTCGCACTCCCGTGCGGGCATTCGCCCCTGCGGGGTGGTGGCACTGACCCGGAGAACCTCACATCCCATGAAGGTCAAGCCGAGCGTCAAGAAGATCTGCGACAAGTGCAAGGTGATCCGCCGTCACGGCCGGGTCATGGTCATCTGCGACAACCTGCGCCACAAGCAGCGCCAGGGCTGACGCACGCCGACCGACCTGCACCCGCAGTTCTTCGCGCGACGCAAGCAACGTAATTACGCAGAGCCCGCCCAGCCCGCAAGGGTCGGCGGCACCTCCGGCGGGGGCCGGAGACCCGGTTCGTACCTCATACGGCGTGCCGGGAGCGGCTTTGCGGAAGACCCCCGAACACACAGGAGCCATTAGTGGCACGCGTTTCCGGTGTTGACATCCCGCGCGAAAAGCGTGTGGAGATCGCACTCACCTACGTCTTCGGTATCGGGCGCACCCGGTCCAAGGAGATCCTCGCCTCCACCGGCGTGAACCCGAACACCCGCGTTCGTGACCTGGCCGAAGAGGACCTCGTCAAGATCCGCGAGTACGTGGACGCCAACCTCCGCACCGAGGGTGACCTCCGCCGCGAGATCCAGGGCGACATCCGCCGCAAGATCGAGATCCAGTGCTACCAGGGCATCCGCCACCGTCGTGGCCTGCCCGTGCACGGTCAGCGCACCAGCACGAACGCCCGTACCCGCAAGGGCCCGCGTCGCGCCATCGCCGGTAAGAAGAAGCCGGGCAAGAAGTAGTCCTCAGCGGACACGCTTTCCAGCGGTCTTGCGCTGTAGGACCGACCACCTCCCTGTAGGAGTAAGAGATGCCCCCCAAGGGTCGTCAGGGCGCTGCCAAGAAGGTGCGCCGCAAGGAAAAGAAGAACGTCGCTCACGGCCACGCGCACATCAAGAGCACGTTCAACAACACGATCGTGTCCATCACGGACCCGACCGGCAACGTGATCTCCTGGGCCTCCGCCGGCCACGTCGGCTTCAAGGGCTCGCGCAAGTCCACCCCCTTCGCCGCGCAGATGGCCGCCGAGTCGGCCGCCCGCCGCGCGCAGGAGCACGGCATGCGCAAGGTCGACGTCTTCGTCAAGGGTCCCGGCTCCGGCCGTGAGACCGCGATCCGCTCCCTCCAGGCCACCGGCCTCGAGGTGGGTTCGATCCAGGACGTCACCCCCACCCCGCACAACGGCTGCCGTCCGCCGAAGCGCCGCCGCGTCTGACCCCCTCCGGGTCACCGCAGCGCGTTTCGACGCACTGAGCCGAGGTTCCGGGCGGCACGACCCCTCCGGGGGACGTGCCGCCCGTACCCTTGCTAGTACCGCTGCGCTCCGCGCAGCACCGTCGGGCGTCAAATAGTGGGCGTCCACGACTGAAGGAACACAGACATGCTTATCGCTCAGCGTCCTTCGCTGACCGAAGAGGTCGTCGACGAGTACCGCTCGCGGTTCGTGATCGAGCCGCTGGAGCCGGGCTTCGGCTACACCCTCGGCAACTCGCTGCGCCGCACGCTCCTGTCCTCGATCCCGGGTGCCGCCGTCACCAGCATCCGCGTGGACGGCGTCCTGCACGAGTTCACCACCGTGCCCGGTGTCAAGGAAGACGTCACCGACATCATCCTCAACATCAAGCAGCTGGTCGTCTCCTCGGAGCACGACGAGCCGGTCGTGATGTACCTGCGCAAGCAGGGTCCCGGCCTGGTCACCGCTGCCGACATCGCGCCGCCGGCCGGTGTCGAGGTGCACAACCCGGACCTGGTCCTCGCCACGCTCAACGGCAAGGGCAAGCTGGAGATGGAGCTGACCGTCGAGCGCGGTCGCGGCTACGTCTCCGCCGTCCAGAACAAGCAGCTGGGCCAGGAGATCGGTCGCATCCCGATCGACTCCATCTACAGCCCGGTGCTCAAGGTCACCTACAAGGTCGAGGCGACCCGTGTCGAGCAGCGCACCGACTTCGACAAGCTGATCGTCGACGTCGAGACCAAGCAGGCCATGCGCCCGCGCGACGCCATGGCGTCCGCCGGTAAGACCCTGGTCGAGCTGTTCGGTCTGGCGCGCGAGCTCAACATCGACGCCGAGGGCATCGACATGGGCCCGTCCCCCACGGACGCCGCCCTGGCCGCCGACCTGGCGCTGCCGATCGAGGAGCTCGAGCTCACCGTCCGGTCGTACAACTGCCTCAAGCGCGAGGGCATCCACTCCGTGGGTGAGCTCGTCGCCCGCTCCGAGGCCGACCTGCTCGACATCCGCAACTTCGGTGCGAAGTCGATCGACGAGGTCAAGGCGAAGCTGGCCGGCATGGGCCTGGCCCTCAAGGACAGCCCGCCCGGGTTCGACCCGACCGCCGCCGCCGACGCCTTCGGCGCCGACGACGACGCGGACGCCGGTTTCGTCGAGACCGAGCAGTACTAAGCAGTACCCGCAAGGCTTGCGGGGGGCGCGAGCCCCCCGTACACCCTGCCCGCACAAGCGGGTGGGGACTGACACCGGTACCTGACACGGCCGGTGCAGCACAGAAGGAGAAACACCATGCCGCGTCCCGCCAAGGGTGCCCGTCTGGGCGGCAGCGCCGCGCACGAGAAGCTGCTGCTCGCCAACCTGGCGAAGTCGCTCTTCGAGCACGGCCGCATCACCACGACCGAGGCCAAGGCCCGCCGCCTGCGTCCGGTCGCCGAGCGTCTGATCACCAAGGCGAAGAAGGGCGACATCCACAACCGTCGCCAGGTGCTGCAGTCGATCACGGACAAGGGCGTCGTCCACACGCTCTTCACCGAGATCGCGCCGCGCTACGAGAACCGCCCCGGTGGTTACACCCGCATCACCAAGATCGGCAACCGTCGTGGCGACAACGCCCCGATGGCGGTCATCGAGCTGGTCGAGGCCCTGACCGTGGCCCAGCAGGCCACCGGTGAGGCCGAGGCCGCGACCAAGCGCGCCGCCAAGGACGCCGAGGCTGCCGCCCCGGCCGCCGAGGAGACCACGGAGGCCTGATCCTCCGGGATCTCGTCCGCCGAACGGCTCTGAACGGGCCCGCCCCTTTCCGGGGGCGGGCCCGTTCTGCATGTTCTGAGAGGATCTGTCACGTGAGTGACGAGGTGGAGCCCGGGTACGTCCGGGTGCGGCTGGACCTGTCGTACGACGGCAAGGACTTCTCCGGCTGGGCGAAGCAGAGGACGCGGCGGACCGTGCAGGGCGAGCTGGAGTCCGCCCTGCAGACGGTGATGCGGCTGGCCGATCCGGTGGACCTGACGGTCGCCGGGCGCACCGACGCGGGCGTGCACGCCCGCGGCCAGGTGGCCCATCTGGACCTGCCCGAGGAGGTGTGGGCGGAGCACTCCGAGGTGCTGCTGCGGCGGCTGGCCGGGCGGCTGCCGCAGGACGTGCGGGTGTGGCGGGTCGCCGAGGCGCCGGCCGGCTTCAACGCGCGCTTCGCGGCGGTCTGGCGGCGGTACGCGTACCGGGTGGGGGACCACAAGGGCGGGGTGGACCCGCTGCTGCGCGGGCACGTGCTGTGGCACGACTGGCCGCTGGACGTGGCGGCCATGAACGAGGCCTCGCGGGCGCTGCTGGGCGAGCACGACTTCGCCGCGTACTGCAAGAAGCGCGAGGGGGCCACGACCATCCGCACGCTCCAGCAGCTGAGCTGGGAGCGGGGTGCGGACGGGGTCATCACGGCGACGGTGCGGGCGGACGCCTTCTGCCACAACATGGTGCGGTCGCTGGTGGGTGCGCTGCTGCACGTCGGCGACGGGCACCGGGCGGTGTCGTGGCCGGGGGAGGTGCTGCGGGCGGCGGTCCGCGACTCCTCCGTGCACGTGGTGCGGCCGCACGGGCTGACGCTGGAGGAGGTCGGCTACCCGGCCGACGACCAGCTGGCCGCGCGCGCCAAGGAGGCGCGCAACATGCGGACCCTCCCGGTGCTGGGCAACGGGCCGGCGGCCGGCTGCTGCTAGGGCTGCGGTGCCGGGCCTGAGGGACCGGGGCTCGCCGCCGCCATCACGGTTTCGGCGCGGTGGTGGAGTTGGCGGAAGGTGTAGGCGGAGAGGTCGTCGCCGGCGCGGTAGACGGAGCGGTCCTTCTTGGTGGCGTTCTTGTTGCCGGTGAAGCCGCTGAGGGTGACGTAGAGGTACCGGCCGTAGGAGTCCGCGGTGCGGCGGCAGACGGTCTTCGGGGCGCAGAAGGGCTTGGTGCGGGCGCCGGGCAGCGCCCGGACCCCGCCGTGGGCCCGGGCGGCCCGGGCGGCGGTGGCCTGGGCCTCGGTGGCGAAGACGGCCACGCCCACGGTCACCTGGACGCTGCCGCGCCGGTAGGTGGAGCGGATGAGGGCCGTGCAGCCGTGCTTCTTCAGGACCGCGGCCAGGGCCGGGTCCGTGTGCGCCGCGCAGTCGGCCGTGGTGTCCCCGCCGCCTTCGAGGTACGTACGGCCGCTGACCGTGGCCCGGGTGCCCGGGAAGAGGGGGCCGGGCCCCAGCGGGGCGCGGTCCACCCGGGCGTCGGCGAGGTAGCGGCGCGGGTCGGGGGCCGGGGCCTTCGAGGGGAAGGTGGGCAGCGGGCCGCCCACCACCGGTCCCGGCGGCCGCGGGTCCTGAAGGGCCTCGGGGGCCGCGCGCCCGGTGCCGCCGATGCCGACGGCGACCGCGGCGGCGATCGCGAGCGCCCCCAGGCCCGCCCCGGCACCCCACCACAGCCGCCTGCGGCGGCGCCGGCCCGCCTCGTGGGCTTCGGCCATGGCCGCCCAGTCGGGCGTTCCCTCCCCGTAGCTCATGGCGCGAATCCTAGGGGGCGCCGGTGAACGGCGACCGGAGTCCGGCCGGGGAGGTTATCCGGTTGGGTCCCGGGCGTCCGGCCGTAGACAATGCCCGTCATGGGACATCTCGAAGCCAGCCATCTGGAGTACTACCTTCCCGACGGGCGGGTCCTGCTCCCCGACGTCTCCTTCCGTGTGGGGGAGGGGGCGGTGGTGGCCCTGGTGGGGGCGAACGGCGCCGGCAAGACCACCCTGCTCAAGCTGATCTCCGGGGAGCTCCAGCCGCACGGCGGCGGGGTCACCAACAGCGGCGGGCTCGGCGTGATGTCGCAGTTCGTGGGCTCCGTACGGGACGAGACCACCGTCCGCGACCTGCTGGTCTCGGTGGCCCAGCCGCGGATCCGGGAGGCCGCCAAGGCGGTGGACCGGGCCGAGCAGCTGATCCTCACCGTCGACGACGAGGCCGCGCAGATGGCCTACGCGCAGGCGCTGAGCGACTGGGCCGACGTGCAGGGCTACGAGGCGGAGACCCTGTGGGACGTCTGCACCATGGCCGCGCTGGACGTGCCGTACGACCGGGCGCAGTTCCGCGAGGTGCGCACGCTCTCGGGCGGTGAGCAGAAGCGGCTCGTCCTGGAGGCGCTGCTGCGCGGTCCCGACGAGGTGCTGCTCCTCGACGAGCCGGACAACTACCTCGACGTCCCCGGCAAGCGGTGGCTGGAGGAGCAGCTGAAGGCCACCCGCAAGACGGTGCTCTTCGTCTCGCACGACCGGGAACTGCTCACCCAGGCCGCCGAGAAGATCATCAGCCTGGAGGCGAGCCCGATGGGCAGCGACGTGTGGGTGCACGGCGCCGGCTTCGGGACCTACCACGAGGCCCGCAAGGAGCGCTTCGCCCGCTTCGAAGAACTCAAGCGGCGCTGGGACGAGGAGCACGCCCGGCTGAAGGCGCTGGTGCTGCGGCTGCGCAACCAGGCCGCCTCCAGCCCCGACATGGCCTCGCGCTACCGGGCGATGCAGACCCGCTTCCAGAAGTTCGAGGAGGCCGGCCCGCCGCCGGAGCCGCCGCGGGAGCAGGACATCAAGATGCGCCTCAAGGGCGGCCGGACCGGCGTGCGGGCGCTGACCGTGGAGA
This sequence comes from Streptomyces sp. NPDC089919, assembly GCF_040684615.1. NCBI lineage: Bacteria > Bacillati > Actinomycetota > Actinomycetes > Kitasatosporales > Streptomycetaceae > Streptomyces > Streptomyces sp. NPDC089919. Next base: position 21,368 of record NZ_JBFBGK010000040.1, on the reverse strand, counting down.
ACCTGGAGCTGACGGGGCTGATGAAGCCCTTCTCCCTCGAGGTCTTCTACGGGGAGCGGGTCGCCGTCCTCGGCTCGAACGGCTCCGGCAAGTCGCACTTCCTGCGGCTGATGGCCGGCGAGGACGTCAAGCACACCGGTGACTGGAAGCTGGGCGCGCGGGTGGTCCCCGGCCACTTCGCGCAGACGCACGCCCATCCGGAGCTCTTCGGCCGGACCCTCGTCGACATCCTGTGGACGGAGGCGGCGAAGCCGCTGGGGCAGGCGATGGGCGCGCTGCGCCGCTACGAGCTGGAGCGCCAGGCCGAGCAGCCCTTCGAGAAGCTTTCCGGCGGGCAGCAGGCGCGGTTCCAGATCCTGCTGCTGGAGCTAGCCGGCACCACCGCGCTGCTGCTGGACGAGCCCACCGACAACCTCGACCTGGAGTCGGCCGAGGCCCTGCAGGACGGGCTGGAGGCGTACGAGGGCACGGTGCTGTGCGTGACCCACGACCGCTGGTTCGCGAAGTCCTTCGACCGGTACCTGGTCTTCGGCTCGGACGGGGTCGTCCGGGAGACCGCGGAGCCGGTGTGGGACGAGCGGCGGGTGGAACGCAAGCGCTGAGCCCTCGTGTGGCTGCGTGGAGGTGATCTTCCGCCGCCCTAGTCTCGGCTTATGAACTGGGACAAAAGGGTCGAAGGGGCGTTCGAGGGGTGGGCTCTCCAGCCCGCCCCCCGGATCTGGCGGCTGGTCATGCTCGGCGTCCTGACGGCCGTCGCCCTGTCCGCCTCACTGCGCACCGCCGACGGGGGCATGGACAACGCCTTCGTGGTCCGGGCCGCGGACGCGCTGCTCGACGGCCGCTCCCCGTACGCCGACAAGCGCTTCCTCTACCTGCCGAGCGCGGTGGTGGTGGCGCTGCCCGAGGCGCTGCTCCCGGTGGCCGTGCAGCGGGCCCTGGTGCCGCTGGGGATGTCCGCGCTGCTGGCCGTCGGCTGGTGGGCGAGCCTGCGGATCTTCCGGGTGCCGGCCCGCAGCCGCTTCGCGGTGCTCGGCTTCGCCGTCCTGGCGATCGCCTACCGGCCGTTCGCCAACCTGGTGCTGCTGGGGAACTGGACCTGCCTGTCGGCCGCCGCCCTGCCGGTGGCGCTGCTGCTGGCGCACCGGGGCCGCTGGCTCGCGGCCGGGCTGGTGGTGGGCGCGGCGATCGCGGCCAAGCCGATGCTGGTACCGCTGGTGCTGCTGTTCCTGTTCGCGCGGCGGTGGCGGGCGCTGGCCGCGGTGGTGTCGGTGCCGCTGGCGCTCTCGCTGCTGGGGGCGCTGCTGATGCCGCGGCCCTCGCTCTTCTTCACGAAGACGCTGCCCTTCCTGTTGCACGGCCAGGACTCCTTCGCCCGGCCGTGGGACGCCTCGCCGGTCGCGGTGCTGCCGCGGCTGGGGGTGCCCGGGCCGGTGGCCGCGGTGCTCGCCGGGGTGCTCGCGCTGACCGGACTGGGGTGCGCGTGGCTGCGCTGGCGGCGGCCGGCCGAGGACGGGCCGGAGGCGGCGCAGCGGCTGGTGGAGACGGCCTGCATGGTGATGCTCGCCTCATTCCTGGTCTCCCGGCCGTCCTTCGACCACTACCTGCTGGTGGTGCTCCCGCTGCTGTTGGCCTCGGGGGTGCGGGCGGGCTCGATGCCGCGTTCCCCCTGGTTCTGGCTGGCCCTGCTGCCCCAGGCGGCGGGCGTCCCGTGGCCCCCCGGGTTCGACAACAAGAGGCGGGCGTTCCTGGACATGGCGACCCTCTGCGGGCTGGCCGTCCTGCTGGGCGGTCGTGTACTGCGCTCCGGTCGGGTTACTCTGGGACCCGTAACAACTGCGGGGTCCCCACCCAGGACCGAACCGGAGTGCGCCGCGACGCCAGTTCCATCGGCATCGCGGACCGCGTTTTGACCCGTACGGGTCCTCTTGGGTATCCTGCTGGTTTGTTATGCGTATGGTCTTTCTCATTCTCACGTGAAAGGGCCTTGCGCCGGTCCACCGGACCGATGACCAGCAGTTCAATCCGTTCGCGAGGGTTGCGTCCCCGATGCGAACGAGGGCTGTCGTGATCGTCCGTGGTGACCCTGTCAGGACCATTTCCGCGGGGCTAGTGCCCTATGGGATGACCCACCACTGAAGAAGCGAAGGCATACGCGTGCGTACGTTCAGCCCCAAGCCCGGCGACATCTCGCGCCAGTGGCTCGTCATCGACGCCCAGGACGTTGTCCTCGGCCGTCTGGCGACCCAGGCCGCTGCCCTCCTGCGGGGCAAGCACAAGCCGACTTACGCCCCCCACATGGACATGGGCGACTTCGTCATCATCGTCAACGCCGACAAGGTTCACCTGTCCGGCAACAAGGCGGCCCAGAAGATGGCGTACCGCCACTCGGGTTACCCGGGCGGTCTCCGCAGCGTCCGCTACGACGACCTGCTCCGTGACAACCCGGAGAAGGCCGTGGAGAAGGCCATCAAGGGCATGCTCCCCAAGAACACCCTGGGTCGTCAGATGCTCTCGAAGCTGAAGGTCTACCGTGGTGCCGAGCACCCGCACGCTGCCCAGCAGCCTGTGGCGTTCGAGATCACCCAGGTCGCGCAGTAATTCCGGCCACCCCCTAAGACGTAGAGAATTCTGAGGAGAATCGTGGCCGAGACCACCGTCGAGACCCCCATCGAGGGCGACGAGACGTACGACGCTGTCACCACTTTCGAGTCCGAGGCGCCGGAGGGTGACTACACCTCCGAGTCCCTGGCCTCCCGCTTCGGCGACCCGCAGCCGGCCGCCGGCCTGGGCCGTCGCAAGAACGCCATCGCCCGCGTCCGGATCGTCCCGGGCACCGGCAAGTGGAAGATCAACGGTCGCACCCTTGAGGACTACTTCCCCAACAAGGTGCACCAGCAGGAAGTCAACGAGCCCTTCAAGGTGCTCGAGCTCGACAACCGCTACGACGTCATCGCCCGCATCGCGGGTGGCGGCGTGTCCGGCCAGGCCGGCGCCCTGCGCCTGGGCGTGGCCCGTGCGCTGAACGAGGCGGACGTCGAGAACAACCGCCCGGCCCTCAAGAAGGCCGGCTTCCTCTCCCGCGACGACCGTGCGGTCGAGCGCAAGAAGGCCGGTCTCAAGAAGGCCCGTAAGGCCCCGCAGTACAGCAAGCGCTAAACACCGCCTGCTGCTCTGCACGAATCCGCCCCGGCGGCACACCTTCTGTGCTGCCGGGGCGGTTCGTTTATCGCCACAAGCGACGTATATCTGGTTCAAGGCTGCAAACAACGCGGTTCCAGCGCTGATCTCGGAGGACACAGTGGGACGACTCTTCGGCACGGACGGTGTACGCGGTGTCGCCAATGCGGATCTGACGGCCGAGCTGGCGCTCGGCCTCTCCGTGGCGGCCGCGCACGTGCTCGGTGAGGCCGGCACGTTCGAGGGGCACCGCCCGACCGCGGTGGTCGGCCGGGACCCGCGGGCCTCCGGCGAGTTCCTGGAGGCCGCGGTGGTCGCGGGCCTCGCCAGCGCCGGCGTGGACGTCCTGCGCGTCGGTGTGCTGCCCACCCCGGCGGTGGCGTACCTCACCGGTGCGCTGGGCGCCGACCTCGGCGTGATGCTGTCGGCCAGCCACAACGCCATGCCCGACAACGGCATCAAGTTCTTCGCCCGCGGCGGCCACAAGCTGGCCGACGAGCTCGAGGACCAGATCGAGTCCGTCTACGAGGAGCACCGCACGGGCGCCCCCTGGGAGCGGCCCACCGGCGCCGGCGTGGGCCGGGTCCGGGACTACGACGAGGGCTTCGACCGCTACGTCTCGCACCTGATCGGCGTGCTGCCCAACCGGCTCGACGGCCTGAAGGTCGTGCTGGACGAGGCGCACGGCGCCGCCGCCCACGTCTCCCCGGAGGCCTTCTCGCGCGCCGGCGCCGAGATCGTCACCATCGGCGCCGAGCCGGACGGCCTCAACATCAACGACGGCTGCGGCTCCACCCACCTCGGGCTGCTCAAGCGGGCCGTGGTCGAGCACGGCGCGGCCTTCGGCATCGCCCACGACGGCGACGCGGACCGCTGCCTGGCCGTGGACGCCGAGGGCAACGAGATCGACGGCGACCAGATCCTCGCGGTGCTGGCGCTCGCCATGCGCGAGTCCGACCAGCTGCGCAAGAACACCGTCGTCGCCACCGTGATGTCGAACCTGGGCTTCAAGCTGGCGATGGAGGCCGAGGGCATCGAGCTGGTGCAGACCGCCGTCGGCGACCGGTACGTGCTGGAGTCGATGAAGGAGCACGGCTACGCGCTGGGCGGCGAGCAGTCCGGCCACGTGATCATCCTCGACCACGCCACCACCGGCGACGGCACCCTGACCGGCCTGCTGCTGGCCGCCCGGGTGGCCGCCACCGGCAAGTCGCTGGCCGAACTGGCCTCGGTGATGAACCGGCTGCCGCAGGTCCTCATCAACGTCCCGGACGTCGACAAGTCCCGGGTGGCCACCTCCGGCGACCTGGCCGCCGCGGTGGCCGACGCCGAGCGGGAGCTGGGCTCCACCGGACGGGTGCTGCTGCGCCCCTCCGGCACCGAGCCGCTCGTCCGGGTGATGGTCGAGGCCGCCGACACCGAGCAGGCCCGCGCGGTCGCCGGCCGGCTGGCGGACGCGGTGAAGTCCGCGCTGGGCTAGTCCGCACCGCGTGCGGGCCCCGCCTACGGGTCTTCGTACGCCTGGTCAGAAGTGCCGTGGCGCACCCGGGGGACGGGTCATCCGTCCCCGCTGGGTGCGCCACAGCACTTTGCCGGCCAGCAGCGTCAGGCAGCCGGCCAGCACGATGCCCAGCAGGTTCAGCAGCAGCTGCTCGGCCGAGCCCCACATCTGGGCGAACTCGCCGTAGCTCATGGCCACGGCCGCGTTGGCGGCGGCCGGCACGGTGGTCACCGAGATGGCCACGCCCACCAGCGCCCCGGCCTTCGCGGAGGTCAGCGAGAGCACCCCGGCCACCCCGGCGAGCACCGCGACCACGAAGGAGAACGGGTCGGGCTGCCAGATGAAGCTGGTGTTGGGCCGCGGGGCCTCGAGCATCCCCGGGTGGAACATGTCCAGGGCGTCCATCACCAGGCTGAAGAGCGTGGTGGCCACGATCGCCGCGGCGAAGCCCACCACCAGCGCCACCAGCGAGCGCACCGCCAGGCGCGGCCGCCGCTGCACCAGGCCGGTGCAGATCCCGGCCAGCGGGCCGAACTCCGGGCCCACCGCCATCGCGCCCACGATCAGGATGGCGTTGTCCAGCACCACGCCGCAGGCCGCGATCATCGTGGCGACGATCATGAACGCGGCGTAGGTGATGCTGAGCGTCGACTCCTCGTGGGTGGCCTCCGCCAGCTGCTCCCAGATCACCGCGTCCGCGCCCTCGCCCGGGGCCTCCTCCTCGGCCGCCTCGGCGCGGGTGGAGATCGACAGGTCGATGTTCTCCACGGCGATCGCGCCGTCCCGGTCGATGCCCAGCCCGCGCAGGCCGTGCAGCAGCTCGTCCCCGGCCTCCCGGGCGACGTCGCAGAGCACGATGTCCCCGGCCGGGTCGCGGGCGGCGCCCGTCAGGACCGCCACGTGGGTGGTCCCGACGGTCTGCTCGACCACCTCGAGCACGGCCTCCGTACGGTCCGCCGGCGTGATGATACGAAGATGCAGCATGGCCGCACCCTAAGGGGCGGACCGGTCAGAGCTTGCGGAGGCTGAGCCGCTGCACCTTGTGGTCGGGCCCCTTGCGGATGATCAGGTTGGCCCGGCCCCGGGTGGGCGCGACGTTCTCCAGCAGGTTCGGCCGGTTGATGGTCCGCCACATCGTCCGGGCGTAGTCCATCGCCTCGTCCTCGGAGACCTGCGTGTACTTGCGGAAGTAGGAGAACGGGTTCTGGAAGGCCGTCTCGCGCAGCTTGCGGAAGCGGTTGAGGTACCAGAGCTCGATGTCCTCCGGCCGGGCGTCCACGTACACGCTGAAGTCGAAGAAGTCGGCCAGCCCGACACGGGTGCGGCCGTCCTTGCCGGGCAGGGCCGGCTGCAGGACGTTGAGCCCCTCGACGATCAGGATGTCCGGGCGCCGCACGACCAGGCGCTCGCCGGGCACGATGTCGTAGATCAGGTGCGAGTAGACGGGCGCGGTGACCTCGTCCTTGCCGGCCTTGATGTCCGCGACGAACCGCGTCAGGGCCCGCCGGTCGTACGACTCGGGAAAGCCCTTGCGCGAGGTCAGACCGCGCTCCCGGAGCTCCTGCATCGGGTAGAGGAAGCCGTCGGTGGTGACCAGCTCGACCCGGGGGTGCTCGGGCCAGCGGGCCAGCAGGGCCTGGAGCAGTCGGGCGACGGTGGACTTGCCCACCGCCACCGAGCCGGCGACGCCTATGACGAAGGGGGTGCCCGGCTGGGCGCCGTGGCCGTTGCCGGCGTCGCCCAGGAAGGTGTTGAGGGCCCCGCGCAGGTTGCTGGTGGCCCCGACGTACAGGTTCAGGAGGCGGGAGAGCGGCAGGTAGACGTCGCGCACCTCGTCGAGGTCGATGACGTCGCCCAGACCGCGCAGCCGCTCGACCTCCTCGGCCGTCAGGGGCAACGGGGTGCGCTCGCGCAGGGCGCTCCACTCGGCACGGGTGAGGTCGACGTACGGCGAGCCCTCGGCCCGGCGCTGGGCGCTTCGTGGCGGCGAAGTGATCACAGGGTCATTGTCGGCGCTGCGGCCGGTCCGTGGGTGGTGGGCTCGGTCACGTGGCCGGGCGGTGGCGGGCCGGTGGCCGGTGTCCGCACGAACGGGTGCCGACACAGCCTTTTGGACCCCGGCGGCACGGGCCGCGTCAATAGGATCCCCTCCATGTGCGGAATCGTCGGTTACGTAGGAGCGCAGTCGGCGCTCGATGTCGTCATCGCAGGACTCAAGCGGCTCGAATACCGGGGGTACGACTCGGCCGGGGTCGCCGTGCTCGCCGACGGCGGGCTGGCCGCCGCCAAGAAGGCGGGCAAGCTGGTCAACCTGGAGAAGGAGCTGGTCAGCCGACCGCTGCCGGCCGGGTCCACCGGGCTCGGGCACACCCGCTGGGCCACCCACGGCGGACCCACGGACGCCAACGCCCACCCCCACCTCGACAACTCCGGCCGGGTGGCGGTGGTCCACAACGGCATCATCGAGAACTTCGCCGCGCTGCGCGCCGAACTGGCCGAGCGCGGCCACACCCTCCTCTCCGAGACCGACACCGAGGTGGTCTCCCACCTGCTGACCGAGGCCTTCTCCGCCAGCGGGGACCTGGCCGAGGCGATGCGCCAGGTCTGCCGCCGGCTCGACGGCGCCTTCACGCTGGTCGCGGTGCACGCCGACGAGCCGGACGTGGTGGTCGGGGCGCGCCGCAACTCCCCGCTGGTGGTCGGGGTGGGCGAGGGCGAGAACTTCCTCGCCTCGGACGTGGCCGCCTTCATCGCGCACACCCGCTCGGCCATCGAGCTGGGCCAGGACCAGGTGGTCGAGCTGCGCCGGGACGGGGTGACGGTGACCGACTTCCACGGCGCGCCCGCGCACGTCCGGGCGTACCACGTGGACTGGGACGCCTCGGCCGCCGAGAAGGGCGGCTACGACTACTTCATGCTCAAGGAGATCGCCGAGCAGCCCAAGGCCGTGGCCGACACCCTGCTCGGCCGGATCGACGGCAGCGGCACCCTCTCCCTGGACGAGCTGCGGATCCCCGACTCGGTGCTCCGCGAGATCGACAAGGTCGTCATCGTGGCCTGCGGTACGGCGTACCACGCGGGCATGATCGCCAAGCTGGCCATCGAGCACTGGACCCGGATCCCCTGCGAGACCGAGCTGGCCAGCGAGTTCCGCTACCGGGACCCGATCCTGGACCAGCGCACGCTGGTGGTGGCCATCTCCCAGTCCGGGGAGACCATGGACACCCTGATGGCGCTGCGGCACGCCCGCGAGCAGGGCGCGAAGGTCCTCGCGATCTGCAACACCAACGGCTCCACCATCCCGCGCGAGTCCGACGCGGTCCTCTACACGCACGCCGGGCCGGAGGTGGCGGTCGCCTCCACCAAGGCCTTCCTGACCCAGCTGGTCGCCTGCTACCTGGTCGCCCTGTACCTGGGGCAGGTGCGCGGCACCAAGTGGGGCGACGAGATCCACTCGGTGATCCGGGAGCTGTCCGACATCTCGGAGGCGGTGGACCGGGTGCTGGAGACCATGGAGCCGGTCCGGGCGCTGGCGCGCTCGCTGGCGGACAAGAACACCGTGCTCTTCCTCGGCCGGCACGTCGGCTACCCGGTGGCGCTGGAGGGCGCGCTCAAGCTGAAGGAGCTGGCGTACATGCACGCCGAGGGCTTCGCGGCGGGGGAGCTCAAGCACGGGCCGATCGCGCTGATCGAGGACGACCTGCCGGTGGTGGTCGTGGTGCCCTCGCCGCGCGGCCGCTCGGTGCTGCACGACAAGATCGTCTCCAACATCCAGGAGATCCGGGCCCGCGGGGCGCGGACCATCGTGATCGCCGAGGAGGGGGACGAGGCCGTGGTGCCGTACGCCGACCACCTGGTGCGCATCCCGGCCACGCCGACGCTGCTCCAGCCGCTGGTGGCGACCGTCCCGCTCCAGGTCTTCGCCTGCGAGCTGGCCACCGCCCGGGGCAACGAGGTCGACCAGCCGCGGAACCTGGCGAAGTCGGTGACGGTGGAGTGAGCGGAGCGAGTGGAGCCGGTCGCCGACCGGTGGGCGCAGTGGTGACGGTGGAGTGAGCGTAGTTTCTCCTCCATGAAGAACACGAGGTGCCGACGGTGATCGTCGGGGTGGGGATCGACGTCGCGGAGATCGACCGGTTCGAGGAGGCGCTGGCCCGGACGCCCGGGATGGCCAAGCGGCTGTTCCTCGAGCGGGAGCTGATGCTGCCCAGCGGCGAGCGGCGCGGCATCGCCTCGCTCGCCGCCCGGTTCGCGGCGAAGGAGGCGCTGGCCAAGGCGCTGGGCGCACCGCCCGGACTGCTGTGGACGGACGCCGAGGTGTACGTCGAGGACACCGGGCAGCCCCGGCTGCGGGTGTCCGGGACGGTGGCCGCGCGCGCCCAGGCGCTCGGGGTGCGGTCCTGGCACATCTCGCTCAGCCACGACGCCGGGGTGGCATCCGCGGTGGTGATCGCGGAAAGCTAGTCCCCATGCGTACCGCTTACAGCGTGGAGACCGTACGGGCCGCCGAGCGCGAGCTGATGGCCCGGCTGCCCGAGGGCGCCCTGATGCAGCGGGCGGCGGCCGGACTGGCCGCCGCCTGCGCGGGGCTGGCGGGGAAGGTGTCCGGGGCCCGGGTGGTCCTGCTGGCCGGGCCCGGGGACAACGGCGGCGACGCGCTGTACGCCGGGGCCCGGCTGGCGCGGCGCGGGGCCGGGGTGCGGGTGGTGCCGATGGACCCGGCGCGGCTCCACGAGGGCGGGCTGCGGGCCCTGCTGCGGGCCGGCGGCCGGGTCGTGGACCGGGTGCCGGACGGCGCCTGCCTGGTGGTGGACGGCCTGCTCGGGATCGGCGGCCGGGGCGGGCTGCGGCCGGCCGCGGCCGCGCTCGCGGAACAGGCCGCCCGGGCCCGGGGGGCGGGGGCCCCGGTGGTCGCGGTGGACCTGCCGAGCGGGGTGGACGCGGACACCGGCGAGATCGCGGGCGAGGCCCTGACCGCCGACGCCACCGTCACCTTCGGGGCGTACAAGCCGGGGCTGCTGGTGGACCCGGGGGCCTCGCGGGCCGGGGCGGTGCGGCTGGTGGACCTCGGGCTGGCGCTGCCCGCCGCGCCGGAGCTCGAAGCGCTCCAGTACGCGGACGTGGCCCGGCTGCTGCCGGTGCCGGACGCCTTCAGCGACAAGTACCGGCGGGGGGTCGTCGGGATCGCGGCCGGCTCGGCGCGCTACCCCGGGGCGGCGGTGCTGGCGGTGGCCGGGGCGCTGCGGGGCGGAGCGGGGGCGGTGCGGTACGCGGGGCCGGCCGGGGCGGACGTACTGGCCCGGTACCCGGAGGTGCTGATCGGGGACGGCCGGGTGCAGGCCTGGGTGGCCGGGCCGGGGATCGGCGAGGAGCGCGACGGGGCGGCCCGGGCGCTGGCCTCGTCCGTGCCGGTGCTGCTGGACGCGGACGGGCTGCGGGGGCTGACCCCCGAGGCCGTCCGCTCCCGGTCCGCCGAGACGCTGCTGACCCCGCACGCGGGCGAGGCGGCGGCGCTGCTGGGGGTCTCCCGGGCGGAGGTCGAGGCGCGGCGGGTGTGGGCGGTGCGGGAGCTCGCGGCGCGGTTCGGGGCGGTGTGCCTCTTGAAGGGGGCGACGACCCTGGTGTGCGGGCCGGCCTCGGGGACGGTCCGGGTGAACCCGACGGGGTCGCCGTGGCTGGCGACGGCCGGTAGCGGGGACGTGTTGGCGGGGGTGGCGGGGGCCTTGCTGGCCGGTGGCCTCTCCGCGTACGACGCGGCCTCCGTTGGGGCGTACGTGCACGGGCTTGCGGCGCGGCTGGCTGCCGGTGGTGCGCCTCTGCTCGCGCACGAGGTGGCCGAGGCCTTGCCGCGGGCGTGGCGCGAGGTCCGTCGCCCCTGACCGCCGGTGGGCGGTGCCGCTGCGCGGAGCCGGTCCCCTACCCACCCTTCCACCGTTCCCCGGGGCTCCGCCCCGGGCCCCGCGCCTCAAACGCCGGCGGGGCTGCACATGCAGCCTCGCGGAGCCGTACGTGCCGGGGCCCGGGGACGGCAAGGGCGGATGAGAGACTGGGCGGGATGAACACGACACCGTCGCGCGTACGCGCCGAGATCGATCTGGCCGCCGTGCGGGGGAACGTCCGCGCACTGCGCGACCGCGCGCCCCGGGCCGAGCTGATGGCCGTGGTCAAGGCGGACGGCTACGGGCACGGCGCCGTGCCCTGTGCCCGCGCCGCGCTCGAGGCCGGCGCCGGCTGGCTCGGCACCGCCACCCCCGAGGAGGCCCTGGCGCTGCGCGCGGCCGGCATCACCGCCCGTACGCTCTGCTGGCTGTGGACCCCCGGCGGGCCCTGGCGCGAGGCGGTCGAGGCGGACCTGGACGTCGCGGTCAGCGGTCTGTGGGCGCTGCGCGAGGTCACCGCCGCGGCCCGGGCGGCCGGCCGTACCGCCCGGGTGCAGCTCAAGGCCGACACCGGCCTCGGCCGCAACGGCTGCCAGCCCGCGGACTGGCCGGAACTGGTCCAGCAGGCCCTCGCCGCGCAGAGCGAGGGCACGATCCTCGTCACCGGCCTGTGGTCGCACTTCGCCTGCGCCGACGAGCCGGGCCACCCGTCCATCGCCGCTCAGCTCACGCTCTTCCGCGACATGGTCGAGTACGCGGAGAAGGAAGGGCTCGAGCCGGAGGTGAGGCACATCGCGAACTCGCCCGCCACGCTCACCCTGCCCGAGACGCATTTCGACCTGGTGCGCACCGGCCTGGCCGTGTACGGGGTCTCGCCGGCCCCCGAGCTGGGCACCTCCCGGCAGTTGGGGCTGCGTCCCGCGATGTCCCTCAAGGCCTCGGTCGCGCTGGTCAAGGCCGTGCCGCCGGGGCACGGGGTGAGTTACGGACACCACTACGTCACCGACCGCGAGACCAACCTGGGCCTGATCCCCGCCGGTTACGCCGACGGGATCCCGCGGCACGCCTCCGGCCGGGGCCCGGTCCTGGTCGGCGGCAAGGTGCGGACGGCGGCCGGCCGGGTGGCCATGGACCAGTTCGTGGTCGACCTCGGCGACGACACGGTGGCCACCGGCGAGGAGGCCGTGCTGTTCGGCCCCGGCGACGCGGGCGAGCCCACCGCCGAGGACTGGGCGCAGGCCTCGGGCACCATCGCGTACGAGATCGTGACGAGGATCGGGGCACGGGTCCCGCGGGTCTACCTGAACCCCTAGGCAGAGGTGGGAGCGTGAGCGAGAACTGGCGCAAGGCCGGCCTGGCCGGCGCCGCGATCGGCGTCATAGCCGCCGGGGCGGCCGCCGGCGTGGCCGTGGAGCGGCTGACGGTCGGCCGCGGCATGCGCGCGCGGGCCCGGCTGGCGCTGGACGCCTCGGGTCCCTACGGTTCCCTGCGCGGCACCCCCGGCACGGTCCGCGCCGACGACGGCACCGAGCTGTACTACGAGGTGGACGAGGTCCCCGAGGGCTCCGCCAAGCGTCCGCGCTTCCGCCGCAAGCCGGCTCCGACCGTGGTGTTCAGCCACGGCTACTGCCTCAACCAGGACTCCTGGCACTTCCAGCGGGCCGCCCTGCGCGGGCTGGTCCGCACGGTCCACTGGGACCAGCGCAGCCACGGCCGTTCGCAGCGCGGGCTGGACCAGGCCGACGAGGTGCCGCTCTCCATCGACCAGTTGGGCCGGGACCTGAAGGCCGTCATCGACGCGGCGGCCCCGGAGGGCCCGCTGGTGCTGGTGGGCCACTCCATGGGCGGCATGACCGTGATGGCGCTGGGCGAGCAGTTCCCCGAGCTGCTGCGGGAGCGGGCCGTCGCGGTGGCCTTCGTGGGCACCTCCAGCGGGGGCCTGTCGGAGGTGACCTTCGGGCTGCCGGCGGCCGGGATGAACGTGGTGCGCCGGGTGCTGCCGGGCGTGCTGCGGGCGCTGGGCTCGGAGGCGGAGCTGGTGGAGCGGGGCCGGCGGGCCACCGCGGACCTCTTCGCCGGGATGATCAAGCGCTACTCCTTCGCGTCGAAGGACGTGGACCCGGCCGTGGCCCGGTTCGCCGAGCGGATGATCGAGGCCACCCCGATCGACGTGGTCGCGGAGTTCTACCCGGCCCTCCAGGAGCACGACAAGACGACGGCCCTGGGCGCCTTCGCGCACCTGCCGGCCCTGGTGCTGGCGGGCGAGCAGGACCTGATCACCCCGGCCGCGCACAGCGAGGTGATCGCGGCGCAGCTGACCGACCGGGAGCTGGTGCTGCTGCCGGAGGCGGGGCACCTGGTGATGCTGGAGCACCCGGAGACCGTCACCACGCACCTGGCCGGGCTGCTGGCGCGGGCCGGGGTCGTCCCGGCAGGGACTAACGTTGGCGCGTATGGAAGCACCGCACATCCGGCCCGCTGAGGCCGCCCCGGAGCCGGCCGCCGGTTCCGTCGTCCGCGTCACCGTCGACTCGCCCGAGCGGATGCAGGAGCTCGGCCGGGCCCTCGCGGGGCTGCTGCGCCCCGGCGACCTCGTCCTGCTGACCGGTGAACTGGGCGCGGGCAAGACCACGCTGACCCGCGGCCTGGGCGAGGGGCTGGGGGTGCGCGGGGCGGTGACCTCGCCGACCTTCGTGATCGCCCGGGTGCACCCGTCGCTGGTGCAGGGACCCCCGCTGGTGCACGTGGACGCCTACCGGCTGGGCGGCGGCCTCGACGAGATGGAGGACCTGGACCTCGACGTCTCGCTGCCGGACTCGGTGGTGGTGGTCGAGTGGGGCGACGGCAAGGTCGAGGAGCTGTCCGACGACCGGCTGCACGTGGTCATCGCGCGCGCGGTGGGCCACGAGGAGGTCCTGGACGACACCCGCGAGGTGACGGTGACCGGCCTCGGGGCGCGCTGGCAGGACGCGGGTCTGGGCAAGCTCGCGGAGGTCTGACGCCCGGGCTCAGGCGGCTTCGGGTGGGGCCGGGGTCGGGTCGTCCTCGGATTCGTGGCGGCGGGCCGTGGTGGGCGGGGGCGTGGAGACGGCGGTGGCCGCGGCGCAGGAGGCCAGCAGGTCCCGGACCGACGGGCCCGTGGCGGTGGTGCGCCGCGGGATGCGGGGGAGTTCGTCGCGCTCTGCTGCGGGCATGGGTCGCCTCCTGGGGCCCGGGGACGCCGTCGTCAGGGCGTAGTTAGGTATACCTAACAAGCTCTCGCTCACCATGTCACCACGGACCCGGGCGACTGCGCAACAGGTTGCCGACGGCTTGTCGGGAAGAGTGGCCGGACATGTGCCCCAGGAGGGCGCTTCCCGGGCGGGCCGGATCCGCGCCGGGGCATGCGGAAGCCCCCGCGGGGCCGGGCCGGCCCCGCGGGGGATCGTTCGTACGGGTGATGTGGCGGCTGGACCGCCCGGTCCGCTCGCGCGGACGGTCGGAACTAGTCGACGACCACGATCTTCGAGCCGATGGTGGCGAAGGCCCACATCGCGTCGGCGCCGGCCCGGCTCATCCGGATGCCGCCGGTCTTCTTGGACGTGTCCGGCTGCGGCATCTTGCCGTCGACCCGGGCGCTGAAGCCCACCGCCACGCCGTTGACGCCGGTGAAGCGCACGACGTGCTCGATCGGCACCCCGTCGGAGCCCTTGACCTGGCCCGAGCGCGAGGTCACGGAGTAGGTGCCGGGCGTCGGGTGGACCGTCGAGGGCATCACGACGAAGGTCTGGGTGCTGCCGGCCTCGGCGACCAGCCAGACCCGCTTCCCGGCGACCGAGTAGACCACCCGCACGCCGGTGCCGGACTTGGCGGGCACCGCCGTCGAGTCCTTCTTGCCGGTGCCCGGGCCGATGGCGGCGGGGGCGCTGGGGGAGACCGACCGCTCGGGGGTCGCGGCCCGCATCGCCGGGGCGCTGGCCTGGGCCTGGAAGGCGAGGAAGCCGACGGCCGCGACCGCCGCGGCGGTGAGCCCGGCCACGATTCCCGAGCTGCTCCGAGCCACCCTGTCCCACCTTCGCGTCGTACGCCGTCCGTCCTGGGGTGACGGTAGCAGTCGGGGTGCCCCGGGGCGGGGCCGCCATGGGCCGCGCCCCCGGAGTCGTAGGCTGTTCGCGTGCTCTTGCTCGCTGTGGATACCGCCACCCCCGCCGTGACCGTCGCCCTGCACGACGGCCAGTCCGTCGTCGCCGAGTCGAACCAGGTCGACGCCCGCCGCCACGGGGAGCTGCTGCTGCCCTCCGTCGACAAGGTGCTCGCCGAGGCGGGGCGCACGCTCGACGCCGTCACCGGCGTGGTCGTCGGCGTCGGTCCGGGCCCCTACACGGGCCTGCGGGTCGGCCTGGTCACGGCCACCACCTTCGCCTCCGTGCTGGGCGTCCCGGTGCACGGCCTGTGCACCCTGGACGGCCTGGCCTACGCGGCCGGACTGGCGGGCCTGGAGGGCCCCTTCACCGTCGCCACCGACGCCCGCCGCAAGGAGGTCTACTGGGCCAGGTACGCGGACCCGCGCACCCGCCTGACCGAGCCCTCGGTGGACCGGCCGGCCGACATCGCCGACGAGGTCGCCGCCCTGCCCGCGGTGGGCGCCGGCGCGCTGCTCTACCCGGAGGTCTTCGGGGACCCGCGCGGCCCCGAGCACCAGTCGGCCGCCGCGCTCGCCGCGCTGGCCGCCGAAAAGCTGGCCGCCGGCACCGACTTCCTGCCCCCGCAGCCGCTCTACCTGCGCCGCCCGGACGCGCAGGTGCCGAAGAACTACAAGGTGGTCACCCCCAAGTGACCCCGCACGCGACCCCGGCGGCGGCCGTCCTGCGCGAGATGCGCTGGTGGGACATCGCGCCGGTGCTGGAGCTGGAACACGAGCTCTTCCCGGAGGACGCCTGGTCCGCGGGGATGTTCTGGTCCGAACTGGCCCACGCCCGGGGCCCCGCCGCCACCCGGCGGTACGTGGTAGCCGAGGCCCCGGACGGCCGGATCGTCGGGTACGCGGGCCTGGCCGCGGCCGGTGACCTGGCCGACGTGCAGACCATCGCCGCGGCCCGCGACCAGTGGGGCACCGGCCTCGGCGGCCGGCTGCTCACCGAACTGCTGCGCGCCGCCACCGCCTTCGAATGCGCCGAGGTACTGCTGGAGGTACGGGTGGACAACACCCGCGCCCAGCGCCTGTACGAGCGCTTCGGCTTCGAACCCATCGGCTTCCGGCGCGGCTACTACCAGCCCGGCAACGTCGACGCGCTCGTGATGCGCCTCGCCGACCCCGCACACTCCCTGAGCTCCGTGAGAAGTGAGATCCATGGCTGACGAACCCCTCGTCCTCGGCATCGAGACCTCCTGCGACGAGACCGGCGTCGGCATCGTCCGCGGCCACACCCTGCTGGCCGACGCCGTCGCCTCCAGCGTCGACGAGCACGCCCGGTTCGGCGGGGTGGTGCCCGAGGTCGCCTCCCGCGCGCACCTGGAGGCGATGGTCCCCACCATCGAGCGGGCCCTCAAGGAGGCCGGGGTCTCGGCCCGGGACCTCGACGGCATCGCGGTGACCGCCGGCCCCGGCCTCGCGGGCGCCCTGCTGGTCGGCGTCTCGGCCGCGAAGGCGTACGCGTACGCCCTAGGCAAGCCGCTGTACGGGGTGAACCACCTGGCCTCGCACATCTGCGTGGACCAGCTGGAGCACGGCCCGCTGCCCGAGCCGACCATGGCGCTGCTGGTCTCCGGCGGGCACTCCTCGCTGCTGCTGGCCCCCGACATCACCTCCGACGTCCGGCCGCTGGGCGCCACCATCGACGACGCGGCCGGCGAGGCCTTCGACAAGATCGCCCGGGTGCTGCACCTCGGCTTCCCCGGCGGCCCGGTGATCGACCGGCTCGCCAAGGAGGGCGACCCGAACGCGATCGCCTTCCCGCGCGGGCTGACCGGCCCCCGGGACGCCGCGTACGACTTCTCCTTCTCGGGCCTCAAGACGGCCGTGGCGCGCTGGATCGAGGCCAAGCGCAACGCGGGCGAGGAGGTGCCGGTGCGGGACGTGGCCGCGTCCTTCCAGGAGGCCGTGGTGGACGTGCTCACCCGCAAGGCCATCCGCGCCTGCAAGGACGAGGGCGTGGACCACCTGATGATCGGCGGCGGCGTGGCCGCCAACTCCCGGCTGCGCTCGCTGGCCCAGGAGCGGTGCGACGACGCGGGGATCGTGCTGCGGGTGCCCCGCCCCAAGCTGTGCACGGACAACGGCGCGATGGTCGCGGCCCTCGGCGCGGAGATGGTGGCCCGCGGCCGGGCCGCCTCCGACTGGGACCTGTCGGCGGACTCCTCGCTGCCGGTCACCGATCCGCACGTCCCGGGCACCGGCCACGGCCACGGTCACTCCCACGACCACGACCACGTGCACGAGCTGAGCAAGGACAACCTCTACTCATGAGCACGATCGCCCTGATGTGGGAGGCGCGGGCGGTGGCCGGCCGGGGCGCCGAACTCCTCGAGTGGGCCCGGGCCCGGGTGCTCGCGGCGCAGCCGCTGCGCCGGGAGGTGCTGCGCGCCCCGGGCGACCGGGTGCTGGTCATCACCTGGTGGGCGGCGGAGCCCGGCGACGAGCTGCCCGAACTCCCGGAGCCCGCGGCGGATCTGATCACCCGCCCGGTGCACCGGTGGCGGTTCGAGTCGATGGGCACCGACTGAGCTCCGGCAGGTCCTGACTCCCCGGTACGACCGCTAAGTTGGGCCCATGCCCCGCCGTGACCTGCCGCCACCGCCGCCGTCCGCGCAGATACAGGCGTGGCCGGACGCGACCGCGCTGCGCGCCGACCGGGCTTACGCACTGGGGGAGTTGGGGCGCCGGGCCTTCGGCTTCGGGCGGCTGCTGCTGCTCTGGGGGGTGGCCGCGCTCTTCGCGCTCGGCTGGTCCTTCCTCGGCATGGCGCTGATGTCCTTCGAGAAGGGCGGTACGGAGAACATCCTGGGGCTGTTCTCCGTCGCGCTCGGCGCGGGCGTCCTGGTGCCCGGCGGGTTCGCGCTGGCCGCGGGGGTCCGCCGGGAGCGCGCGGAGCGGGCGCTGCTGTACGCCTGGGCCCGGTCGGGGCGCGATCCGGTGACCGACCCCGGGCACCGGGCGCCGGTGCGCAGCCTGGTGTGGCTGCTCTCCTCCTGCGCGGTCAGCGGGCTGGGCCTGTGGCTCAGCTTCGGGGCGGCGCCGGCCGGGGCCACCGACGGCGAGCGGGCCTACTGGGCCGGGCTGGGCACGGTCCTGTGGCTCACCGGCCTGACGGGCGTGGCCAAGGCCTGGTGGCACTACCGGTGGGCGCTGCGGGCCTTCGCCGGGCCGGCGGCCCGGGGCGGTACGACGGTGCCGGCCGGCCGGGCGGCACCCGAGGGGCCGCGGCGGGCGGTCGTGCCGGCCCCGCCGGCCGGCGGGCCGGGGGCGGCGGTCCGGCCGGGCGCTACGGCCGGGCCGGGTGGCCGATCAGCATCGACGGAGCACCGGCCACCCGCGTCAGGATGACGGTCGCGGAGTTCGGCCCCTGCGGTTTGACCTTCTTGCGCAGCTCCTCCGGCTCCACGGCGGAGCCGCGCTTCTTGACGGTGAGGATCCCCACCTCCCGCTCGCGCAGCAGGGCCTTGAGCTTCTTCAGGTTGAACGGCATGACGTCGGTGATCTCGTACGCGGTGGCGTGCGGGGTCGGCCGGAGCTCGTCGGCGGTGATGTACGCGATGGTCGGGTCGATCAGCCGGCCGGCCAGCTCGGCGGCCACCTCGGCCACCAGGTGCGCCCGGATCACGGCCCCGTCGGGCTCGTAGAGGTACCGGCCCACCGGGCCCGGCTCCGGGTCGGGCAGCGGGTCGGCGGTGCGCAGCGAGACCGGGCCGGGCAGCAGGGTGGCGCGGACCGCGCCGGGGTCGGTGCCGAACCAGAGCACGGCCTCCTTCACGTCCCCGCCGTCCGAGATCCACTCGGCCTCGGCCGCTGCCGGCACGGCCTCGTGGGGGATGCCCGGGGCGATCTTGACGGCCGCGTACTTCGCGGTACCGGCCGCGCGGACCGCCCAGGACAGCGGCGGGGAGTACGCCTCGGGGTCGAAGGTGCGGCCCCGGCCGCCGCGCCGGGCCGGGTCGAGGAAGACCGCGTCGTAGCCGGTGGTGTCGACCTCGGTGACGTCCGCCTCGCGGACCTCGATCAGCTCGGTGAGCCCCAGCGCCTCGGCGTTGGCCCGGGCCACCGCGCAGGTCAGCGGGTCCCGGTCGACGGCCAGGACCGCGATGCCCGCCCGGGCCAGGGCCAGCGCGTCGCCGCCGATGCCGCAGCACAGGTCGGCCACGCTGCGCACGCCCAGGGCGGCGAACCGCTGTGCGCGGTAGCCGGCGACGGAGGCGCGGGTGGCCATCTCCACCCCGGCGGGGGTGAAGTACATCCGGAAGGCGTCCGCCGGGCCGAACTTGGCCGCGGCCCGCTGGCGCAGCCGGGCCTGGCCCAGGGCCGCCGAGACCAGCTCGGCCGGGTGCTCGCGCCGCAGCCGGGTGGCCGTGGCCAGCTCCTTCGCGGGTTCGTGGTCCCGCAGCGAGTCGAGCAGGGCGCGGCCCTCGTCGGTCAGCAGGGCGGCGAAGGAGTCGAGGTCGTTCACCGGTTCATTGTCGGCCAGCCGGAGGAAGGTCCGCGCCCCGCCGAGGTGTCGTACCGGCTGCGGGCCCTCGAAGTGACAAGATCCGGCGCCATGCAGCTAGTAGGAAAAAAGGAACAAATCGCCCCGTATGCGGGTGAGGTGCGCCCCCGCGGGGCGCGTGGTCGCGCGGGCGTCGTCCTCGCCGCGCTCCTGGTCGCGGCCTGCGGTACGGCCTGCGGCAGCTCCGGCCCGGACGCCGCCGGCGGCGCGGCCGGCCACGGCGCCAAGGCGGCCCCCGGACTCGCGGGCCCCGCCGGCGTGCAGGCCCGGAAGGCGGCCGAGGCGGCCCGGCTGCGCCAGGCCGAGCAGGCCCGGATCGCCGCGGCGAAGCGGTGGGGGCTGGCGAAGACCCCGCTGCTCGCGCCCGCCGCGCCCAAGGTCAAGCCGGAGATCACCTTCCGCAAGGGCTTCGAGGTGGAGGACGGCGACGACCTGCCGCCGATCTTCACCACCGTCCCGACCAAGGACCGGGTCGTCTTCCTGACGATCGACGACGGGGCCGAGAAGGACCCGGAGTTCCTGCGGATGATGAGCGAGCTGAAGATCCCGTACACGGCCTTCCTCAGCGACTACCTGGTCCGCTCGGACTACGGCTACTTCAAGAAGATGCAGGACCTCGGCGTCACGCTGAACAACCACACCCTCAACCACCGCTACCTGCCGGCGCTCTCGTACGAGAAGCAGCGCCAGGAGATCTGCGGTCAGCAGGACACCATCGAGAAGCAGTTCGGCAAGCGGCCGGAGGTCTTCCGCCCGCCGTACGGCAACTACAACGAGGACACCCTGCGCGCCGCGAAGTCCTGCGGCATCAAGTACGCCCCGCTGTGGAACGCCGAGGCCTTCACCGACCACATGGAGTGGCGCGAGTGGGACCGGGACCTGCACCCCGGCGACATCATCCTCACGCACTTCCGGGGCCGGGAGGACTGGAAGGGGACCATGCCTGACATGATCCGTCAGGTCATGAAGACCGTCACGGACAAGGGCTACGCCGTGGCAAAGCTGGAGGACTACCTGTGAGCAAGGCGCGCCGGCTGGTGGCCGGGACGGTGGCGGCCGGTGCGCTGGCGGTGGCGCTCGCCGGGTGCGCGCAGAGCGTGGACCCGATCGAGCGGCTGGGCCGCAAGGCCACGGAGGGGGTGCACGGCAGCCGTTCGCCGGCCCCCTCCGCCGCGCCCTCGCCGGCCTCGCTGGCGTACCGCAAGTGGGGGCTGGCCAAGCCGCTGGTCTTCGCCCCGCGGCCGGACCGCAAGCCGCGGCTGCCGGCGGCGGGGCCCGGGCGGGTGCCGGTGGTGGACCGAATACCCGTGCCGGCCGGCCGGAAGATCGTCTTCCTGACGTACGACGACGGGGCCGAGAAGGACCCCGCCTTCCTGCGCATGGTGGCGGACCTGAAGCTGCCGATCAGCATGTTCCTGACCGACAGCGTGGCCGGGCCGGGGTACGACCACTTCGAGCGGATCCGGCAGCTCGGGCCGGGCAGCGCGGTGAACAACCACACGCTGACCCACCCGAACCTGCGGACGCTGGGGTACGAGGCGCAGCGGGCCGAGATATGCGGCCAGCAGGAACGCCTGACGAAACGATTCGGTACGGCGCCGCGGCTGTTCCGGCCGCCGTACGGCAACTACAACGACGACACGTTGCGCGCCGCGAGGTCCTGCGGGCTGTCGGCGGCGGTGCTGTGGCGCGTGACGATGCAGATACACGACCTCCGGTACGCGGAGGGCGCCGGCCTGCGGCCGGGGGACATCGTGCTGGCGCACTTCCGGGGGCGGGCGGAGCTGAAGGGCTCCACGATCACGGAGATGACCACGGCGATGCTGCGCCGCATCCAGTCCCAGGGCTACGAAATAGCCCGCCTGGAGGACTACCTCTGACTCGGCCCCGGCCACTTCCCGGGTGCCCCGGCCCACCTTTTGCGCTGCGGCCGGGCACCTCCAGCCTCGGCCCACCCTTTGCGCTGCGGCCGGGCAATTCCAGCCTCGCCGGCGATTGAGGCGCGGGGTCCGGGGCGGCGCCCCGAATCCTGGGCCCCGCCCACCCTTTGGCACGGCCCCGCCGGGGACAACTCCAGCCCCGCCGGCGATTGAGGCGCGGGTTCCGGGCCCGCGCCCGGCCGCTGCGCGGAGC
>NZ_JBFBGK010000039.1:0-66741 GCF_040684615.1 Streptomyces sp. NPDC089919 | reverse complement strand
AGCACCCCGACGAGGGTGTGCGGGGTGCTAACGCCGTTAGCACCCTTGCGGTGGGGGTGGTTTCCGCTCGGCCGGTTGGTGGGGACGCCTCCCCCGGTGCGGGGGCCGGTCGGTGGGCCCGGGGTGGGGCGGAGCCCGTCCAGGATGGTGCGCAGCGCAGGCGGCGGGCGCCGCCTCTGCCCTCTCTCCGGCTGTGCTTGCGCCGGAACCCGTCAGTTCGTCCCGCACCGCTCTGTGAGGAATCGCAATGGCTTCCCTTCGCCGCCTCGGCACGCTGCTCACCGTCGTCCCCGTGACCGGTGGCGCGGTGGCCGCCCTCCTGGCCTGTGCCCCGCCGTCCACGGCGACCGGTCACCACACGCCGGTGCCGGTCCGGCACGCAGCTGCCGTCACGGCGGGCACGGCGCACTCGGGGCGGCCTGCGGTCGAGGGCCGAGGCCGGCTCCTGGACCGCCTGGTCACCCTCAGTGCCGAGCAGGTGTCCCTCGACGTCTGCCTGCCCTTCCATCCTCCGCAGGCCTCTCTGTTGGGCGGACTGCCGAAGGTGTCGCGGCCCGCGGCCGGCCTCGACACCACGGACAAGGCGTACAAGGACCTCCGGACCCTGTGCACCACCCACGAGGGCCGGTTGAACGCCGTCGCCGCCCGGCTCGCCCCGGTGGCGGAGCGGGCCCGGCCCCTGCTGGCCACGCCGCAGGGCAAGCGGGCTCTCGAGCCGGTCATGGACCGGGTCGCCGAGGAGTTCCACTTCGACGCCGCCCAGCGGGCAGCACTGCCCTTCGCCGTCGCGGTCGCGACGGGCGTGCCCGTCGTCCACATCGGCTGAACCGCTGCCGGGGTGCCCCGCAGGTCCGCCACCGCGACGGACGGCCCCGGTGGTGCGAGGGTGAGGTGAGGGCGGTACCGCGCAGGAGGGTGCGGAAAGGCAGGGACGATGGGGCTGACCAGTACGACCTTCTTCGTCTTCCTGATCGCCCTGACCGGGCTGTCCGTCCTCGCGGCACTGCTGCTGTGGGGGCGCGTCCGGGGGCCGCGCTGGGTCCGGTGGCCCGTCCACCTCCTGATGATCCTGTTGTGCCAGGCCACGGCCATCGCGACGGTGGCCACCTGGATGAACAACAGCTACGGCCTCTACGTCTCCTGGAGCGACCTGCTCGGTACCGAGCAGGCGGGCACGATCGGAGCGATGACCGGCCCGCCGGTCGGACGCGCCACGTTCACCGACAACGGGAGCGGCGTCCTGACGACGTCCTTCCGTGGCAGCCACTCGAAACTCGCCGGTCAGGTGCTCGTCTGGACTCCGCCCGGATACTCGAACCCCGGTGCCGACAGGACCCGCTACCCCGTGCTGATGCTCCTGCACGGGGTGCCCGGTACCCCGCAGACCTGGCTCGACCTGGGTGGCATGCCCGGCGCGTTGGCGCAGGCCGTGAGCCAGGGCCAGACGCACCCCTTCATCCTGGTGATGCCGGTCGTCGACCCGGGCGGGGTCGACACCGACTGCAGCGACACCCCCCGGAGCCGGGTGGCCACCTGGCTCGCCCGCGACGTCCCCGCCCTCATCGGCCATCACTTCCGCACGCTGTCCGGCCCGGGAGCGTGGGGTCTGATGGGCATCTCCACCGGCGGGTTCTGCGCCGCGAAACTCCCGCTCCAGTACCCGGACGTCTTCGGCGCGGGCGCGGCCATGGACCCGGACCCCCTCACCGGCGACCCCGACGTGCTGCCCGACCCGAAACTGCGGGAGGTCAACAGTCCGATGTGGCTGGTGCGGCACGCCAAGCCTGAGCCGCGTGCCGCGCTGTTCGTCGCGACGTCCCGCCAGGACCCGGACAGCCCGCCCCGGTACCTCGCCGAGTTCGCCGCGGCCGCCGAGGGTACGAAGGTGAAGGTCACGACCTTCGTACTCCCCACCGGCGGCCACAACTTCGACACCTGGCAGCGCATGTACCCGGCGGTCCTCCCCTGGCTCGGCACCCACCTCGCCGCTCCCGAGCCCAACCCCGCCGGGCCTTAGGGACGTACCGGGGAAGGGTGCGCTCCTGCTTGGCCTAAGGGGGGCCCGGGGGACCGGTTCCGCGCACTAGCCTCCGCGGGGAGACCGGACACGGCCGACCCCGAAGAGGACTCCGAACACTGTGACGTCGCCGAAGAAGAAGACACCTACCGCCGAGGTCCCGCCCCGCCGTCCCCCGCGGCCGGTCGGCAAGGCCCCGGACACACCCAAGCTCCTCGCTGCAGCGACTCCCCCGCGGCCCAAGGCCTCGACGCCTCCGAGCCCCGGGGCGGTCGACCGGGCTGCCTGGCGGATCCGGCGCCTGGCTTACGACGACCTGCTCGGTCCGGATCGCTGGAAGGAGTGGGAGGCGGCGAAGCGCGACTTCAGATCAGCACTCAGCACCAGCTCCGTGCCCGGAGGCGGGCGCGTCAGCAAGGAGCTGGCGGCGCAGATCAAGATCCAGGACCGTTGGCTGAAGGCCCGCCTCGACGCGGACCGGGCCCAGAAGAACGTCGCGGTCTGCCTCGCCGAAGCCAGGACCCTGCTCGTGCTGAAGGTCCTGGCCCAGCAGCACGAGGCGTACTGCGAGGCCTGGGCGGGCATGAGCGCCGCCGCCAAGCGCGACGCCGATGGCGTCAGGAAGAGATTGCGCAGGGCTTTCGACGAGTTCTCGCGGGAAGTGGCGAAGAAGCAGGGGAGCGACGCCCTCCAGAGGAGTGCCCAGATCCAGTTCCCGTCCCAGTGCACCCCCATCCCCCCGGACTTCCCGTTCGCCGACGTGATCCGTCAGTGGCCGGACACCATCGTTGCCGCAAGCCCTGCCACGTGGACGGACGTCGGTCTCCTGCGGGCCTTCTACCTGTACTGCCGGTTGCTGGCCGGGCAGTCGTACGCCATCGACGAGCAGACCTTCCACGTCCTCGACCACACGGAGTACGCGGAGTTCGCGACGGAGGTCTCGTACCTGGGCGTGGACGAGGTCCACGCCCACCGGGCCTTCCAGCAGGCCTGCCGGTGGTACGGGAAGCAGTAGCCGGTCCGGCGCGAGGGACTAGGGCCGACGCAGGTCCGAAGGAGGGATCCCCACCGCCCGTGCCCAGGACACACTCGGGCTGGTCCATGGCCCCGGGCGCCTGTGCGCCCCGGAGTGCCGAGCTCGCGACCGACCGGAATACTCCATGAACCTCGAAAACAAGATCGTCGTCGTCACCGGAGCAGCCAGCGGCATCGGCCTGGGCCTGGTGGCACGGTTCATCGCCGAGGGCGCGACCGTGATCGCCTCGGACCTGGCGACCAGCCTCGGCCGGGAGCGGGCCGGCGCGCTCGGCGCCCGTTTCGTGGCGGCGGACGTCAGCCGGGAGAGCGAGATCGAGGCTCTGGTCAAGAACGTGCTGGCGGACGAGGGGCGGATCGACCTGTTCTGTTCCAACGCCGGCATCGGCACGCGCATGGACGGCCTCTCGGGCGACGACGCCTGGGACCGGATCATCGACATCAACTTCAGGAGCCAGGTCTGGGCCGCCCGCCACGTCCTGCCCGACATGCTCGAGCGGGGGGAGGGCTACCTGCTCAACACAGCGTCCGCCGCCGGGCTGCTGACCGAGCTCGACAGCATCGGCTACGCCTCGACGAAGCACGCCTCGGTCGGCTTCTCCGAATGGCTCGCCTTCACCTACCGGGACCGCGGCGTGCGGGTGTCGGTGCTGTGCCCCGAGGGCGTGCGCACCCCGATGGCCGATCAGGCCCCGTACCTCCTCCACAACGCGATCGGTGTGCAGGAGGTCGCCGAGACCGTCGTCGGTGCGCTGCGCGAGGAGCGTTTCATGATCACGACTCATGAGACGACGCTCGAGCGGTTCCGCTCCAAGGCCGCCGACTACGAGGGGTACATCGCCTTTCTCGCCGCGCGCCGCGGGCAGGTCCTCGGCTCCTGAGGCTTCTCTCCCCGTGCGGTGGTCCGGCCGGGGGGCGGATCACCGCACGGGAAGCCCGCGCAGGGGGA
Organism: Streptomyces sp. NPDC089919; assembly: GCF_040684615.1. Classification (NCBI taxonomy): domain Bacteria; kingdom Bacillati; phylum Actinomycetota; class Actinomycetes; order Kitasatosporales; family Streptomycetaceae; genus Streptomyces; species Streptomyces sp. NPDC089919. The sequence goes on along the minus strand of NZ_JBFBGK010000039.1, from coordinate 62,740 downwards.
ACACGGCCTCGCGGGTGGCGAGTACGGCCTGGTCGGTGAGGTCCGCCGGGTGGTGATCGGTGCGCCAGTCACGCCAGTGGGGGACGCGTCCGTCGGTCATCCGGGCCAGCACGTGCTGCCGGGTGCGGGCGTAGACGTCCTCCTGCCAGGAGACCGGGACCACGGTCTCGGGGGGCACCGGCCGGTGGGCGGCGATGCCCACGAGGTGGGTCCATGAACGGGGCACGACGTCGAGGGCCGCGTAGCCCCCGCCTCCGAGCGCCACCCACCGGCCGTCGGCGTACGCGTGGGCCAGTTCGTGACAGGTCTCCTGCGCCGCCCGCTGGGCGTCGAGCGAGACCACCAGGTGTCCGAGGGGGTCCTCGATGTGGGTGTCGGGGCCGTGCTGGGTCACCAGCACCTGCGGGCGGAAGTCCCCCAGGAGCTCGGGGACGACGGCGTGGACGGCCCGGAGCCAGGCCTCGCTCCCGGTGCCCGCGGGGAGTGCCAGGTTGACCGCGGTACCCCGGGCCGCCGGGCCGCCGGTCTCCTGCGGCCGGCCGGTCTGCAGGGAGAGGGTCGCCGGGTGTTCGTGGACGGACACGGTCAGGACCCGGGGGTCGTCCCAGAAGGCCGTCTGGACGCCGTCGCCGTGGCGCACGTCGAGGTCGACGTGGGCCACCCGCTCGGCCCCGAGGGCCAGCAGCCGGGCGACGGCCAGGGCGGCGTCGTTGTAGATGCAGAAGCCCGCCGTGCTGTCCGGCATGGCGTGGTGCATGCCTCCGGCGAGGTTCACGGCGTGCTCGGCCTCGCCCCGCCAGACCGCCTCGGCGGCCGCGACCGACTGGCCGGCGATCAGGGCGGCGGCCTCGTGCATCCCGGCGAAGGCGGGGTTGCCGGGCATGCCGAGCCCGTAGGTCCCGTCCGCCGCTCCCGGGTCGGCGGACAGCGCGCGTACGGCGGCCACGTACTCCGCGTGGTGCACGAGCGCCAGCGTCGCGTCGTCAGCGGGCGGAGCCGCCCGTACCTCCAGCTCCCGGTCCAGGCCGAGGGAGCGGATCAGGCTCATGGCCAGGACCAGGCGCATGGGGTCCAGTGGATGCCGGGGGCCGAAGCAGTAGTCCGTGACGCCCTCGTCCCACATCAACAACCCGCGGCTGCTCATGTCAGCCACGGTATATCGCGGTGCCGGGGTCGGCCCCGGCCTGCCCGCGAGCCGGTGCGCAGGTCATGCGCGCGGGGCATCGGAGGGACCGTCCTGGACCCAGAGGCGGTTGAGCGGCCGCGGACCGTCGCCGGCGACCGGGTCGAGCGTCTCGACGAGGCGGGCGGCGAGGCGGAGGAACGCGTCGAGGCTGTCGTGCCCGAACTCCTCCAGCGCGGGGCGCAGGGCCGCATCGGCCTTGCGGACCGTCTCGTCCGTCACCTCCGCGCCGTGGGCGGTCAGGCGGTTCTCGACGATCCGGCCCCGGCCGGCGGTCCGTTCCACGATGCCGTCGGCCTGCAGCTGCTTCAGGATCGCCCCGCAGGCCTGGGGCGTGTGGCCCGCTGCCCGGGCGAGCTCGGACGCGGAGGCGCCGGGTGTGCGCCTGAGCTCCCGCATCACCGTCCACTGGCTGAGTGTGAAGCCCATCGGCTGGATGACCGACTCGACCCGGACCGCGAACAGGTGCTGCACGGTCCGCGCCATGGCGCCGGCGTTGACCGCGAGGGGGAGGTCGCCCTGGAATCTCATGGATCCATCATATACAGTACTTTCTATATTGAAAATTTCTTCTATATGGAAGATTGGTTCATTGCCCATGCCTGCCCTCAAGAACCACGGATCCGCGACCGCGGCGCCTGCGGGCCGCACCACGGCCGGCGGGCCGCCCGGCTGGCTCGTGTTCCTCCTCGCGGCGTCCTGCGGCCTGACCGCGGCGAACCTCTACTACGCCCAGCCCCTGCTGGACCTGCTCCGCCAGACCTTCCACCTCAACGAGGGCACCGTCGGCACCCTCATCACCGTGACGCAGATCGGCTACGCCGCGGGCATGCTGCTGCTGGTGCCGCTCGGCGACCGGCTGGAGAACCGCCGGCTCATCTCGACCCTGCTGGTGGTCGTCACCGTGGCCATGGCGGCGGCCGGCCTGGCGCCGGACTTCGCCGTCCTGCTCGTCGCGGCCCTGATCGCCGGAGCCGCGTCCGTCGTCGCCCAGATCCTGGTCCCGTTCGCGGCGGACCTCGCTCCCGACCACACGCGCGGCCAGGTCGTCGGACGCGTCATGAGCGGTCTCCTGGCGGGCATCCTGCTCTCCCGCACCCTGGGCAGCCTGCTCGCCGAGGTCGCCGGCTGGCGCGTGGTCTACCTGGCGTCGGCGGTCCTGATGGGCGTGCTCGCCGTGACCCTGCGCATGGCCCTGCCCCGGCGCACCCCCACCGCGCAGGGCAGCTACGGCAGCCTCCTGCGCTCCACGTTCCGGCTGGTCCGCGTCCACCCCGTGCTGCGGCGCCGCGCCGTCTACCAGGCCGCCATGTTCGGCGCCTTCAGCGCCTTCTGGACCACGATCTCCTACGTCCTGACCGACTCGCCGTTCCACTACTCCCAGATCGGCATCGGCCTCTTCGCCCTGGTCGGCGCCGGCGGCGCGCTCGTGGCACCGGTGGCGGGCCGCTGGGCGGACCGCGGGCGCGGACGGATCATGACCGCGGCCGGCTTCGTCCTGGCCATCTGCGCACTGCTGCTGGCCATGCTCGGAGCGCACCACATCGTCCTCCTGGTCGCCGCGGCCGTCCTGCTCGACGTGGCCGTGCAGAGCACGCTGATCGTCGGCCAGCACGCCATCTACCAGCTCGACCCCGGTGCGCGCGCCCGGCTCAACAGCATCTACATCGCGACGTTCTTCCTCGGCGGGGCGATCGGCTCCCAGCTCGGGTCCATGGCCTTCCGCTTCGGCGGCTGGAGCGCCGTCACCGGCTGCGCCGCGGTCCTGCCGGCCCTGGCGCTGCTGCTGTGGCTGACCGACCGGACCGGCGGGCACGTCCTGCGCCGGGAGCGAGGGCTGCGGGCGGCCTGCGCGCGAATGGCGGGTGCCCCGGACCGGCACGCGTGCTGACGCCCGAGGGGCCGGCGCGCCAGCCCGGACTCGTCGAAGGGGCGGCGCGCGGTGCGCTCGAAGACGTCGATCGTGCGTGACGTTCCGGTCGGAGCCTGCCGTATGGCGCCCGGCCCCGAGCGAAAGGCGTCCGGCGGTCGCAATACCGGCCGGTCATCACGGCCCTGGCGGGATCCCTCGCATCGTGCGGCCGGCGTCCCGTCCCGCCGGCCTCCGCGCCTAGGCCGTCTCTTCCGGATCTTGCCTGACCCGCGCCTCCCCCAGCTACCGCTGGGAGGTGCCCCCAGGCACCGCACCTCGCCGCGTTGTCGGGCCCACCCAAGTACGTCCAGTAATCGGGCGACCCTCCGCCTTGCGATGCACGGCGCCAGACGACGCGGGCTTAACCGGCAAGATCCGAAAGAGACGACCTAGTCCGGTCACCGGCCGCAGCGTCGTCCGGGAGTCGGTGCTGGTGGCGGATCCCCCACCAGGGCCAACACGGCGAACATCCGGCAGGAGAAACACCGACCGGGGAGTTGGCTGTGCAGCACATGATGACGGCGGTCGCCCAGGACCGCCTCGGTGGTCCCGACGTCCTGTACCTCACGCGCAGGGAGCGGCCCGCCCCCGGATTCGGCGAGGTGCTCGTCCGGGTGCGGGCGGCCAGCGTCAACCCCATCGACGCCAAGACGCGCGAGTCGGGCGCCTTCCTCGGCGACCCTCCGTTCGTCCTGGGCTGGGACGTGTCCGGGGTGGTCGAGGCGACCGGGCCCGGGGTCCGGCTGTTCCGGCCGGGCGACGAGGTGTACGGGATGCCCCTCTTCCCGGACGAGGCCGGTGCCTACGCCGAGTACGTCGTGGCGCCCGCGCGCCACCTGGCCCCGAAGCCCGCGGGCCTGACCCACGTGGAGGCGGCGGCCCTGCCGCTCGCCGCCCTCACGGCCCGCCAGGCGCTCGTGGACGCCGCCCGGGTCCGGCCCGGCGACCGGGTGCTGGTCCACGGGGCGGCCGGCGGGGTGGGTCACCTGGCCGTGCAGCTGGCCAAGGCCCTCGGCGCACACGTCATCGGGACCGCCAGGTCGGCTCAGCACCCCGCGCTGCGGGACCTGGGGGCGGACGAGCTGCTCGACTTCACCGAGGTCGACGTGCACGGCGCGGTCAGGGACGCGGACGTCGTCCTGGACACGCTCGGCGGCCCGGACGCCTTCCGCGCCCTCGACACGCTCAAGGACGGCGGCACGCTGGTCTCCCTGCCGTCCCCGGAGGACGATGGCGTGATCCCCACCGCGGCCGCGCGGGGGATCCGGGCCGGCTTCATGCTCGTGCAGCCGGATCCGGTGGGCCTGCACCACCTCACGGAACTCGTCGACGCGGGGGAGGTGCGGCCCGTGGTGGCGGCGGGCTTCCGCCTGGAAGAGGTGGCCCTCGCACACCGCTTCGCCGAGGCCGGCGGCGTCCTCGGCAAGACCGTCCTGACTGTCGACTGAGCAGCGCGCACCCCGCGCGACCGCTCGCAGACCCCCAGCACCACACCGGAACCCGGAGGACAGATGTTCACCGTCATCGCCCGCTTTTCCCTCAGGGACGAGGCCGCCGCGCCGGCCTTCGACGCCCTCGCGGTCGAGCTCGCCCGCAGCGTGCGCGACGCGGAGCCGGGATCGCTGTCCTACGTGTGCCACACCGTGGCCGACGCACCGCTCGAGCGCATGTTCTGCGAGGTCTACCGGGACCGGGAGGCCTTCGAGGCCCACCAGCAGATGCCGCACACGAAGCGCTTCTTCGGCGCCTACGAGGAGTACGTCGCAGAGCTGCGCGTCGACCTGCTGACGCCGCTGCCGGGACTGTCCGGGTAGCCCGGGCACGGCGGCCCCGGTGGGGGAGCGGCACCCGATCGCGGCCTCCCGCTCCCCTGCCCGAAGGGCCGACCGGAGGATCCCGGGTGGGCCCGGAATCCCGGAACGTGGGAGTTCCCCACCCGCTCGTGGAAGGAACCCCGTCGTGAGCACCCAGCTCTCCGCCCGGCCCGCAGCCGCAACCCGCCTGGCCAAGTACACCCAGGTGTGCGACTCCTGGTGCGAGACCTGCGACGGACGGCCCGCCGACCAGGTCGCCGCGTACGCGATGTCGGCGGCACCGGTGGCGGACCGCGCCGCGGCCGCGCTCGGTGACGGGGCCCACGTCCACTACGTCGCCCGGGGCGACCGGCTGATGGTCGTCGTCCCCGTCACCGCGGCCTGAAGCGCGCGCACCGTCGTCCCACGCCCCGCCGGCAGACCGGCGGGGCGTCCGTGCATGCCCCTACCGGTCCGGGGGTGTTTGTCCCCGGCCGTTCGGACAGTCCGCCGGGCACAGTGGGCGGGCGCACAGGACTGCCTGAAGGCCACATGTGCGGACGGTGAGCAGGCGGGACGATCTGCAGACGCCGTCACCCGCACGGCGTGGTGCCGGCCGGGCGGTCGCCCGGCAGCCGCGATCCACGTGGCGGGCACTGCACCCCGCCACACATCACCTGAGGTAGCCACCTTCCATGTCCCCCCAGACCCGCCGTATCTCCCCGGCCTCCTTCAAGAAGGGCGTCGCCCGAGCCGGCGCCGTCGCCGCGGTCTCCGCCTCCTGCCTCACCTTCGCCCCGTCGGCCTTCGCCGCGCCGGCGGCGGATCCCGAACCCGAGGTGAACGTGACCACCACCGTCAACGGGGGCAAGGAAGCGGCCGTCGTCAAGCCGGGGGACAAGGTGGACGTCACCATCACCGTGTCCTCCGACGCGGCGGACTACCAGAAGGTATGTGTCCTCAACACGAACTACGTGCTGCCGGACGGGCTCACGTACGAGCCCGGCTCGGTGAAGCTCAGAATCGGCGACAAGGAGATCCACAACTTCGAGGGCTATGCGGCCGACACGAACTCCGTCCACGGCAGGTTCACGACGAATCAGTACCCGGATCAGTACTGGCGGGGTTGTCTGCGCCCGTGGGAAGGCACTTCCACCCTCTCCTTCACCGCTGAGGTCACGGACAAACTGACCGGTGAGCTGAAGCTCGCGCCGGTGGTCGCCTACCGGAACTGGCTCATAGATTCGCCGGTCGAAGGGCTCAAGAAGGTGTCGACGCCGGCGCTCCTGAAGCCGGCCACCCCGACCCCGCCTCCGACCACCCCGCCGACCACCCCGCCCACGACTCCGCCGACGACTCCGCCGCCGACCACCCCGCCGGCCACCGGCAGCAAGCTGACCGTGACGGGCAAGGTCCCGAAGCTCGAGGCCGGGAAGGCCTTCGCGTACGAGGCGACCGTGAAGAACGAGAAGGGTTCGGACACGGCCAAGGACATCAGGCTGACCTCCCCGGTGCCCGGCTTCGCGAAGGGCGCGAAGGTCGAGGTGGAACTCAACGACAAGACCACCACCGACTGCGGTGTCACGGACGACGGGGTGGCGGAGTGCAAGATCAGTGAGCTGAAGCAGGACGAGGAAGCCAAGCTCACCGTGAAGTCGACCCTCCCGGCGGACACCGCGGGCAAGGAGCTCCCCTTCACCGCCACGGCCCACTGGAAGAACGGGGGTTCCGACAAGGAGGAGACGACCAAGTGGACGTTCACGCAGAAGGTCGACGATCCCACGAAGCCCGACACCGACCCCGGCAAGGACACCGACCCCGGCAAGGACGGCACCGACCCCGGCTCCGGTGACTCCGGCAAGGGCGGTGGCGGCGGCTTCCTCGCCGAGACGGGCAGCAACGCCCTCGTCCTGGCCGGCGGCGCGGTCGTCCTCCTCGGAGGCGGCGCGGGTGCCGTGTACTACGGCCGGCGTCGCCAGCGGGCCGCAGAGGCGGCAGCCGCCCAGGAGTCGACCGGCGACGAGCCGACCGGCGACGGGCCGGCCCACCAGGGCTGATCCGGCCCATCCGCAGCACCATCGGCCGGGCGACGTCGCCGGACGTCGCCCGGCCGACCGGCGCAGCGGCCGGCCCCTCCCGGACGGGAGGCGTAGGCCCTTCATCCGGTCCGACTCCACCCGCAGTCCTGCCCGATGGGCGATGGGGGCGCAGCAGGGCTCTCCGTATGCTCGGCGCCTTGTCGCTCCTCGTACCGCGCTCGGAAAGCAGGCATGGCAGTTCTGGAGGTAGTCGCGCTCATCGCCGGCAGCACGGTGGTCGGTGCCGCGGCCCGGCGCGGCCCGGTGCCGGCGCCGTTGGTCCTGGTGGTGGCCGGGCTGGTCGCGACCGTGCTGCCCGGGGTGCCCGTCTACGTGCTGGACCCGGCGATCGTGCTGCCCGTGCTGTTGCCCCCGTTGCTCTACGGCGCCGCGGCGGACAGCTCGTACCCCGATCTGGTCGCCGCGATCCGGCCGGTGCTGTGGCTGGCGATCGGTTACGTCCTCTTCGGCTCCCTGGCCGTGGGCTACGCCGTGCACCTGCTCGTGCCGGCCCTGCCCCTGACCTCGGCCCTGGTGCTGGGGGCCGTCCTGGCACCGCCCGATGCGGTGGCGGCGACGGCCATCGCCCGCCGGCTGCGGCTCTCCCCCCGGATCACAGCCATCCTGGAGGGGGAGTCCCTGGCCAACGACGCGACCGCGATCACCGTCTTCAAGGTGATGCTCGCGGTCGCGGTGGGGGAGGGGGCAGGCTGGATGGGCGGGGTCGCGGAGTTCCTGGTCTCCGCGATCGGCGGGGTCGCCGTGGGCCTGGTGCTGATGCTGCCGATCCACTGGGTGCGCCGCTCCCTGCGGGAGCCGGTACTCCACAACACGCTCTCCCTGCTGGTGCCGTTCGCGGCCTACGCCTTCGCCGAGCGGTTGGGCACCTCGGGCGTGCTGGCCGTGGTGGTGATCGCGCTGTACCTGGGACACCGGTCCTGGGAGGTCGACTTCGCCACCCGGCTCCAGGAGGCAGCCGTCTGGCGGATGGTCGTCTTCACGCTCGAATCCGTGGTGTTCGCCCTCATCGGGCTCCAGCTGCCACAGGTACTGGAGGGACTGGAGTCCTACGACGCCACATCGCTCGCCCGCTACGCCGGCACGGTCTTCCTCCTGGTCGTCCTGGCCCGCCTGGTGTGGATCTTCCCCGCCACCTTCCTCCCGCGGCTGCTCAGCGCCCGGGTCCGCACCCGGGACCCCGACACCACGTGGAGGTCGGTCCTGACCGTGGGCTGGTCCGGGATGCGCGGGGTCGTCTCGCTCGCGGTGGCCTTCTCGATCCCGGTGACGGCGCAGGGAGCCGCCGGGGAAGGGGCCTTCCCGGCACGCTCCTTGGTCCTCTTCCTGACGTTCACCACCGTCATCGCCACGCTGCTCGTCCAGGGCCTCACACTGGCCCCGCTCGTCCGGCTGCTGAAGCTGCCCAGGAGGGACGCCTGTGTGGCGGCCCGGGCCGCCACACAGGCGCAGGAAGCCGCGTCCCGCGCGGCGTCGGCACGCCTCGAGGAACTCCTCGGCGACGCGCCGGACGCGCTGCCGCCGGACCTGGAGGAGCGGCTGCGCGGCGTACCCGGACGCCGGCTGCGCACCGTCGCGGAGCGGGCCGCGGGCCCGGGCCCGGTCTCCGGTCCGCACGCCTACACGACGTACCGTCAGATGTCCGCCGCGCTGCTGGCCGAGGAGCGGCGCGTCCTGGTGCAGCTGCGGGACAGCCGTCAGCTGGACGAGGAGACCATGCGGCTCCTCGTGCTGCGGCTGGACCTGGAGGAGGCGCTGCTGCACACCGCCGGGGCGGCGGACGGCCGGCCGCCGGCTCCGCACGGACCGCCGCCGGCCGGGGAGGACCCAAGGGACCGAAGGGACTCGTTTCCCAGGTCGTTCCTCGGGTCGTCCTAGTCCTGCCCGAGCTGCGGACGGGGGATCCGGGCCGTCGGGCCGTGCGCGACCATGCGCTGGTCGGCCGGGAAGATCACCGGCCGGGCCGGGGTGCTCGGCGGGCGGGCGGCCCGCCGGGGCATCCGGTTCCACCGTTTCCGGGAAGGCTCCATGACGTCCACGCATCGAGGGACAAAGCACCCCCTGCTCAGAACATTCACCAGCCCCTCCCTCTGGGCCGTGCCGGCCGGCCTCGTGACCATCCTGGCCCTGCTGCTCTCGCTGATCTACATGGGCGGCATCCTCGACCCGCGCGGCAACATGAAGCACCTCCCCATCGGCCTGGTCACCGAGGACCGCGGCGCCCCGGGGGTACCCGAACCCTTCGGGCAGGGCATCACGGCGGCCATCCGCACCGCCGACCCGGAACAGCACGTCGACTGGAAGCCCCTGAGCCTGTCCGAGGCCCGCAGCCAGCTGGCGTCCGACAAGCTCTTCGGCGCCCTGGTGATCCCCCCTGACTTCACCGCACGGGTGGTGGCGCTCTCCGGGCCCGCGACGGCACGGCCGCGGATCGAGGTGCTCACCAACCCCGGCGCGGGCAGCCTCGGCTCCTCGCTGGCCAGCACCACGATGCAGCAGGCCGCCCACGCGGCCTCCGCCCGGCTCGGCGCCGACCTCCTGGGCGAACACGCCGGGACCGGGAAGACAAACCCCGCGGCCCCTACGCGACTTCTGCTGTCCGACCCGGTGGAGGTCACCGTCTCCGTGGGGCACCCCATCGGGACGCGCAGCGGTCTGGGCCTGTCCGCCTTCTACTACGCGCTCCTGCTGGTGCTGATCGGCTTCCTGTGCGCGGGCATCGTCAGCAACGGCACCGACATCGGACTGGGGTACGCCGCCAGCGACCTCGGGCCCCTGCGGACCCACCGCCCGCTGGTGGCCGTCAGCCGGCGCCAGGCGTTCGCGGCCAACAGCGCCTTCACCGCGGCGCTCTCCCTGGTGACCTCCTCGATCCTGATGGCGGTCACCGTGGGCTTCCTGGACATGGACGCCGGACACCTGCCGCTGCTGTGGGTGTTCTCGGTGTGCGTGACCTCCGCCGTGGGGATCGGGGCGCAGGCCCTCACCTCCGCACTGGGTGCCCTGGGACAGCCGGTGGCCATGCTGGTCTTCATCGCCTTGGCCCTGCCGTCCTCGGGCGGCACGGTACCGATCCAGGCGGTCCCCGGCGCCTACCGCTTCCTCGCGGAGTTCGAGCCGATGCGGCAGGTCGCCGACGGGGTCCGGTCGATCCTCTACTTCGGAGCCCGGGGTGACGCGGGGTTGACGCGGGCATGGGCGATGACGGGAACGGGTCTGGTGGCGGCCCTGGTGCTCGGGTGGGCCGTCACGGCCTTCTACGACCGCAAGGGACTGCACCGGGTGGCGGCGGGAACCCGCTGATCCCGGTCGGCGCAGCGGTTCCGGCTGTGGTCCCTGGCCCGCGGTCGGGGACCACAGCCGCCTGCGAGGGCCCCGGTCCCTGGCTTCGGACCCTGGGGTATTCAGTCCCTCATAGAAAACCGCAGGTCAGATGGCATGAATGGGCTAGTCGAGGGACCGAAGGGACTCAGTTTTCCCACTTCGAATCCTCACGTGCGTGTGTGTATGTACGGGCGCGCGAGACCATGCCATGGAGTCCAGGTGGCTCATAACTGGAAAACTGAGTCCCTTCGGTCCCTGGAAGGCTGCCGGTACCGCCCCCACCAGCAGGTTTATGCAGTGACCGAAGGACCAGGGACCGAACGCCGACGCTGGCGCTCGGTCCCCCTCCGGGCCGGAGGCGCCACCCCGGGAGCACGCACGGCCGGTGAGGCGGCGCCTGGTCGACGGGGTTACGTTGGGTGGACCGGCCGGGCGGCCGGATCGGTCAGGAGCCGCCCGGATCTCAGGATGAGCGTCCCGGAAGGGGCTCGGCATGACATCGCAGCGGGTGTCCCGCGCCGGCGCGCGGGCGGCAACGCGACACGTCCCCGTCCTGACGGTCGCGCTGGCGGCCCTGTGCGTGTGCGCCGCCTCGCCGGCGTGTGCCGCGACAGCGCCACAACCACCGAAGGCGGCCGCCAGCTGCGTCGACACGGTCTTCGACGCGATGACGGACCGGCAGCGGGTCGGCCAGCTCTTCGCGGGAGGCCTCTCCGCAGCCCAGCCCGACCCGCGCCAGGTGCTGCTCCTGACCGGCAACCAGGTCGGAACGGTCTTCCTGGCGGGACGCAGCGCGGCCGGCACGCAGGCGACCGCACGAGTGGTCGCCGGACTTGAGAAGGCCGCCGCCGGCCAGCCGGCCGGTCTGTTGATGGCCACCGACCAGGAGGGCGGCCAGGTGCAGGTGCTGTCCGGACCCGGGTTCACCGCCATGCCGAGCGCACTCGTACAGGGCGGCTGGCAGGCCGGGACGCTGACGGCCGCCGCGAAGACCTGGGCGCAGGAACTCAAGGCCGCCGGCGTGGACCTGAACTTCGCTCCGGTCGCCGACGTCGTCCCCGCGGGCCTGGGGAAGGCCAACGCCCCGATCGGGGCGTTCGACCGCGAGTTCGGCTCCACCAGTGGTGTGGTGGCCACGCACAGCACGGCCTTCCTGGCGGGCTTCCAGCAGGCCGGGGTGCTGGCCACCCTCAAGCACTTCCCGGGCCTGGGAGCGGTCACGGGCAACACCGACGTGACCGCCGGCGTGGTGGACTCGGTGACGACGCAGCAGAGTACGAGCCTTGCGCCCTTCGCCGAGGGGATCAAGGCGGGCGCGCCCTTCGTCATGGTCTCGCTGGCCACGTACGCCGGCATCGATCCGCAGCACCGGGCCGTCTTCTCGGCACAGGTGATGCGGCAACTGCTGCGCACGCAGCTCGGCTTCAAGGGCGTGGTGGTCTCGGACGACCTCGGCAACGCCAAGCAGGTGCAGGACCTGGCACCGGGCGACCGCGCCGTGGCCTTCCTGGCGGCGGGCGGGGACATGGTCCTGACGGTCAACGCGAACGCGGTTCCGGCCATGACCAGGGCGGTACGGCAGCAGATGGCCGCCGACCAGGGCTTCAGGAGCACGGTGGGCGAGAGCGTGAAGCGGATCCTGAACGCCAAGCAGCAGGTGGGTCTGCTCACCTGTCAGTGAGTGCGCCCCGCCGGCGAGCGCGAGGGGTCAGGCGACCCCGGCGGCCCCGGGCGCCGACAGGGTGCGCTGGGAGCGCGGTGTCTTGAGCCCGACCTTGCGCGGCTCGACGGTGCGCGGATCGACCGCCTCGCCGGGAGCGCCCTCCTGGTAGAGGCCGTCCGGTTCCGCATCCCGGTCGTGGGGGAGCAGGTAGAAGACCCGCCGCTTCTGCAGACCGGTGTCGGGGTCCGCCTCGGCGCGGTCGTCGAGTTCGGCGAAGCCGACCATCCGTCCGTCGCGGAAGTAGCGCGGCTTGCCCCGGCGCCGGGGCGTCTTGTCGAGCGCCTGGCGGACGTAGTCAAGCGACTCCGGGTCTTCCAGCCACACCACTTTGTCCTCGTGGAAGAGATCGCTGGCGCTCAGAAGCGAACTCATGGGCCTTGCTCCCCTCTCGTGCCCGCCGCGTGCCGGCGTTCTGTGCCTGATGCCCGTGGGAGTGGTCGCTGACGCCCACCGGTGGGTCGCGTGCCCGGTTCCTCGCCCATCGTCATGGTCTGCTCCATGGTAGATCGTCGGACGGTCGGCCGACAGTACGTTCGTGAACCTCAGGCCCCGGTGCTCCCCGGGGTGGCGGGTTGTTCTTCCTGATCGGCGAGCAGGGCCAGGCCGGGGTAGAACTTCTGACCGTTCGACCGGAGCATCTCGTTGGGCGAGGCGATGCCGACCTCCGCCCGGATGCGGGTGGCGAAGGCCCGGACGGTGGCGGGCCGCAGGCCCTCTCCCTCACTGCACCAGGTTCCGTAGGCGCGGTAGAGCAGGCCCTGCTCGACCTTGAGCTCCCGGTAGTCGCCCCCGTCCACGGCGGCGGTGGTGCAGCACTCCGTCAGGAAGCGGCCGATGTGGTCCTCGGTGTTCGCGTAGGCCTGGGTGGCGGTGCGCACGATGTTGGGGCCGACCAGGGAGGGTTTGGTGGCGAGGTAGGCCCGGGCGCCCTGGACCATCCAGTGGAGGATGCCGGGGCCCTCGTCGCGGACGAGTTCCTCCGCCAGGTTGTCGATCTTCCGCTCGGCCGGGACGACCCGGTCGAAGGGGATGAGGCGGATACGGCGCCAGAAGGCGTGCCCGCCGGTGCCCACCTCGGGGCGGTGGTTGCCGAGCAGCCAGAGCTTGTGGGTGGGCTCGAAGCTGAAGAAGTCCTGGCGCATGCGGCGGGCCTTGAGGCGGTCACCGCCGGTGAGCAGCTTGACGCGGGCCTCGTCGAACTTGTCGTGCGGCTTGAGCTCGCTGCAGACGAACAGGCGCCGGCCGTGCAGTTCGGTCAGCTCGGTGGAGTGTTCGTTGAACTTGCCGCGCTCCATCAGGAAACCGGGAGGAGCGACGTCCGCGTAGTCGCCGAGCAGCTTGATGACGACGTCCATGAGCGCGGACTTGCCGTTCGCGCCGATGCCGTAGAGGAAGGGCAGCACCTGCCCGCCTACGTCGCCGGTGATGGAGTACCCCAGCAGGAGGTGCAGGAAGCCGATCATCTCCCTGCCCTTGTCGTCGTCCCCGAAGGTCTCGGCCAGGAACCGGGTGAACCGCGGTGTCGGGACGGCTTCGGGCGCGACGAACGTCGCCCGGGAGTGGAGGTCGCGCGCGGGGTCCGGTGACCTCAACTCACCGGTGCGCAGGTCCACCACGCCTCCGGGGGTGCACAGGGCGAACTTGTCCCCGTCCAGGACGTCCGGGTCCAGGGCCAGTCCCGGGGCCGCCTTGGCCTGGGCGAGCATGGCCTTGACGCCCGAGGTGGACATGGCGCGCCTGCGGTGCTGCTGCAGTTCCCGGTCGGTGAAGGCGCCGCCGGGGTCGTGCTCGGGCAGTGCCTCGGCCATGTCGCCCGCGGCCCAGATGGCGGCCTTCTCCCCGCCGGTGCGCTTCCACCGGTAGGAGTCCCACACGTACCAGCCGAGCCCTTCGACGTGCCGGAAGCGGTCGTGCTGGAGATGGGAGAAGAGCAGGGCGTTGCCGCGGTCGGTGAGACTCGTCAGCAAGGCGGGGTCGAGGGGGTGGCCGGCCGCCTTCCGCTCCGCCGGACCGCCGTCCCCGGTGCGCGCGGCGGGCTCGGGCCGGGCGGTGGTACGCGCAGCGGTGCCCGGGAGCGCGGCGTCGAAGGCCGTCATCTGCTCCGCTGCGGCCTTCGCGTCGAAGGCACCGGTGGTGGCGCTGCTCATGGACATCCCTTGGGGTGGATGGGACGGGTGCTGCCCGCTGCGTACGCCGATTCGATGATCGACCGGTTGCGGCGCTGCTGGTGGGGGCGGGCCCGGTCGGCGGCGGCCGCCAGGAGCGCGCGGCACCGGGCCTCCGGGAGGTGCCCGGCCGCGGCCAGGCCGGCGGCGGTGTACGCGGCCCGGTTGAGCTTCTCGGTGAAGCCCGTCCCGGAAGGGGCCGTCGCGCATCCGAGCACCTGGGCCAGGAGGGAGTCGAGCAGCCGGGTCGCATGGTCCGCCGATCGCCGGCCGCGTCGGGCCGCCCGCTGCCGGGGCCGTTCCGCGGGGGGCCGGGCGGCGGCCGCGGGGACCGGTGCCTCCCCGTGGCCGGTGCGCAGCAGTTCCGCCTCGAGCCAGGAAGGCAGCGGGGCGGGCCGGCGGGCGCCGGGTCGCAGGGTGTAGACGCCGTGGGACGTGCGGGTTCCGGGCGCGACGACGTAGCCCCCGTCCGCGCGTACGTCCACCTGCCAGGCGAGCGCCGCCCCGGCCGACGAGCCGCTGGAGGAGCGCAGCCGCGGGCCGTCGGGTGGCAGCGCGTACCAGATGTGCAGGCCGCCGGAGGGCGTGGCCACCCGGAGCGTGGCGTCGTCGTCGGCGGGATGCGGCTGACCGCGGAGTGCGGCGAGCAGCGCCAGCGTGTCGAAGCCGGAGGCCAGGCCGGTCAGGTCCACCCGCGGGTCGACGGGGATGCCGGGCAGGAGCAGGTCGCGGGCCGGTACGGCCGCCGGGTGCACGTCCACGTCGATGACGACCAGCCGGGACGGTCCGCAGGCCACACCCACGCCGAAGGCGGGCTCCCGGCCCCACCACCGCTCCACGAGCGCGCGGTCGGTGGTGGCGGCGTGGAAGCCGTGGCACCAGCCTCCGGCGGGCAGGCAGGAACAGGACGCCGCCGGGTGGCGCTCAGTGCGGCATCCGCTGCAGTTGGGGGCGGGCACCTTCGTGCCGGGCGCGAGCGGGTGGACGGCCGTGCCCGCAGCGGCGAACCACCGCGCCACGTCGAGGTGGGTGCGCGGTGCTGCGGTGCTTGAAGAGGGACTCTCGGCGCGGGGCGGCACGGTTATCTTCCTCGGCTACTAGGCACTCGGCTGTGGTCGCCTCCCTCACGAGGAGGGCCGCCCGCGGCGCCGGCTCGGGAGGGATTCCGGGGGGCTGAAGGGACTGAAGGGACTGGTATCCACGCGGCCTGAGCCTAACTCAGAGGTAGTGCCAGAACCGGCGCCTTGAGCCAGTCGTTCCGCTTTTTCGGTCCCTTCGGTCCCTTGGGTCTCCCCCGGATGTCCGGGGCGCCGGGGCGGTCCGGACGACGCCCGGGCCTCCCTGACGCCCCGTCGGCCGGGGTGCGGTCCCGGGCGCGCCACCGCCACGAGCTGCCCCGGGCAGGCGGCACCTGCCCGGACCGCCGACACAGCCGGGGCCCGGCCAGGCCGAGTTGGCGGACGTGGCGCAGACGCCGTGGCGACCGGGAACCGCTGCGCGATCGCGGGGCGGCGGAGCCGGAGGGCCGGCGAATCGGCACCGATCGGGGGAGGCCGAACGCACCATGGTGCGCGACCCGTGCCTGGTGCAGGGTTGAGGTGATCGGCAGGCCCCGCCGTGTCGGCGTGGCGCCGCCCCGGTGCGTGCCCGTACGAGTGCCCCTGAAGGCTGGCCATCCCCTGCGCCGGCGGTGAACGTGTCCGGTACGACAGCGCGCGAAGGAAGAAGGCAGGGCACGAGAGTGGGAGCGCAACGCCGGGCCCTTCGGCCACACGACCGGCCGGGTGCACGGCCGCCGTCCGCACGGACGCCCTCGCGGGGCACCGCGGACGCCGCGGCCCTGGCCGTACTGGCCCTGGCCGCGCTGCTCGGCCTGCTCGGCGTGGTGGGACACCTGCGCGACGTCGACGCGGCCGCGTTCATCGGCGTGGTGTGCGTGCTCCTGCTGCTCGTCCGGGCTGTCGTCTGCGGGCCGGGCCGCAGCGCCGGCCCGGCCGGCGGGTCCGATCTGGAGCAGGCGCTGGGCGGTGCCTGCCTGGAACTGCACTACCAGCCCCAGGTGACCCCGGCCGGCGAGGTCACGGGCATGGAGGCGTTGCTGCGCCGCCGCCGGCCCGGCGGCCGGCCCGAGTCCGCCGTCGCGCTGATCGAGCGGGCCGAGCGCAGCGGTCTGATGCCGCGCCTGACCCGGTACGTGCTCGACACCGCGGTCGAGCAGGCGGCGCGCTGGCAGCGGGAGGGACTGGCGGTCCCGGTGTCGGTCAACATCTCCCCGAACGACGCCCTGGTGCCGGGCTTCACCGCACAGGTCGCGGCCTGTCTGCGCCGGCACGGCCTGCCGGGCCGGGCCCTGACCGTCGAGGTGACCGAGAACGCCGCGGTCCCCGACGGCGCGGACCTGGCGGCCGCCCTGGACGAGCTGCGGCGCCACGGCGTGCGGATCTCCCTGGACGACTTCGGCACGGGCCACTCCTCGATCGCCCGCCTGCGGGAGCTGCCCGTCGACGAGTTGAAGATCGACCGGTCCTTCGTGGCCGGGATGGCCGAGGACTCCCGGGACGCGGCGGTGGTCCGGTGCGCCGTGGGCCTGGCGTGCTCCCTCGGGCTGGACGTGGTGGCCGAGGGCGTGGAGACGGAGGCGGACCTGCGGATGCTGGAGGGCATGGGGGTACCCGTGATCCAGGGCTGGCTCGTGTCGCCCGCGATGGCGCCCGCCGACGCGACGGGATGGCTGCACCGCACCGCCGCGGCGGCGAGCGCCGGCTGAACCTCGGGGCCGGGCCGGCACCCTCGTGCGGGCCGGCCGTCGACGACGGCCGGCCCGCACGGATTCCCTGCCTACTCCACGCTGTGCGCGGCGTCCAGGATGATGTCGCGCACGGCAGCGGGGTGCGAGACGACGGCCGCGTGGGAGGAGTCCACCTCGACGGTGTGCGCGTGGGCCCGCTCGGCCATGAAGCGCTGGGCGGCGGGCGGGATCGCCTGGTCCTGGGTGGCCACCAGGAACCAGGACGGCACCGAACGCCAGGTGGCGTTCACGCCCCGGTCCGCCAGGCTCGACGCCTCGATCGGGCGCTGGGTGGCCGCCATGACGGACGCCTTCCAGGCCGGGACGTCACCTGCGAAGGCCTGGCGGAACTTGTCCGGCTTGATGGACAGGTCGGTGCCCGCCGATCCGTCGGCGCGGGTGTAGGGCAGCGTGTTCAGCGACTCCGGCAGCCGGCTGCCGGGGAACGCGCCGAGGACGTCGTTGGCGCTCTCGCCCTTGTCCGGGGCGATGGCGGCGATGTAGACGAGCGCCTTGACCTGCGGGTTGCCCGCGGCGGCGTCGGTGATGACCTCGCCCCCGTAGGAGTGGCCGGCCAGCACGACCGGCCCGGTGATGCCCTTGAGGACCTCGGACACGTAGGCCGAGTCGGAGGCGAGACCGCGCAGCGGGTTCGCCGCGGCCACCACCTTGTAGCCGCGTGCCTGGAGGCCCTGGACGACGTCGCGCCACCCCGAGGCGTCGGCGAAGGCGCCGTGCACCAGGACGATCGTGGGCTTCGGTGCGGAGACGCCACTGGCGAAGGCACCCGTGCCCCACGAGGCGGCGCCCACGGCGGCGAACGTGGCGGCGGTCAGCGTGACGACCGCTCTGTTGATTCTCAACGTTGTTTTCCTTTCAGGATCCTCATCCGATCCTCCGAGGCTCCGGCGGTCCTGCCATCGCCCTTCGGGCGCGGTCCCCGCCGGAACCCGCCTCCCCCTTCCGTCTCCTCCTCCTGTCTCCTGCTCCCGTCTCCACCGGCCGGGCGGAGACCGGGCAGCGGGTCATCCGGGGGCGCCGCTCCCCCCACCGTCGGTCCGGGTCCTCCGGCCCGCCCGCCGATCGGTGGTGGGCCGGCCGCCGGGTGACGCCGAGCATGAAGGGGCTCCGAGAGCAAGGACGGCCCCGCGGGGCCGGACGGTCCGAGGAAGGCGTGCCCCGATGAACAGGACCCGCACGAGGTCACCGCTGGCGGCTGCCGGTGCGATGGCCCTGGCGTGCTCCCTGGGGGCCGCCCTGCCCGCGCACGCCGCGCCCCGGGGACCCGCGGCCGCCGTCACCGAGACGGCCTTCGCGGGTCCGGCCGACGGAACGGTCGCCTGCACCGCCCGGGACGGGCTGGCCGGGCGGCTGGCGCACGACGTCGCCGGCGCCCTGCGCGACCGCAGGAGCCGGGTCTCCCTCGCCTGGGCGGAGCACCGCACGGGGGCCACCTGCGTGCTCGGGCCCCAGCGCACCTTCGACGCGGCCAGCGTGGTCAAGCCGGTCGTCCTCGGGACGCTGCTGTGGAGCAGGCACGGCGTGCTGTCGCCGCAGGAGAAGACCCTGGCCAGGAAGATGATCGTGGACTCCGACAACGCCGCGACCGAGCGGCTCTGGAAGGACCTGTCGACCGCCGCCGCGTCCGGTCCCTCCGTACCCACGGCGGTGCAGGGGTTCCTGACGGCCGCTCATATGGACCACACCGTGCCGAGCCGGGGCACCACCTTCGGCCTGACCCGGGTCACCGCCCCGGACCTGCTGCGGTTGCTCCAGGTCTACCGGGGCGGAGCCGGGCTGCTGGACGCGCCCTCCCGCGCCTACGCGCTGGGTCTGATGGCCGACGTACGGGCCGACCAGCGCTGGGGAGCACCGGCCGGGGCACCCGAAGGCGCCGAGGTGCACGTCAAGAACGGCTGGCTGCAGCGGAGCCGGCAGGCCGACGACGTGGACGACCGGGGCGACTGGAAGATCAACAGCATGGCCGCGGTGACCAGCGCCGACCGCGACTACGACCTGGTGGTCCTGACCGAGAACAACCGGGTGCCCGGGCACCCGGCCCGCGAGGGCTACGCCTACGGCGTCGCCACCGTCGAAGGCGTCGCGAAGGCCGTGAACCGGGCCCTGGCGGCCGACGGGCCCGACCACGCGGGGGCGTCGGCCGCCGGGGCCGGGAAGCCGCCGGCCGGGGGCCCGGCCGGCATGGACGTGGCCGTCGCGGCCGGCGGCGCGGTGGTGGCGGCCGCCGGCCACCGCCACCTGCGGAGGGGCCGGTAACGCGGACGGTCGGCGGCACCGGGCTCCGGACGCGGGCAGCCGCGTCCGGAGCACCGCCCTGCCCGAACAGTTGTCCCTCCCGCTCTACTCGCGGGTCCGCGCCGGTGGTGGATTGGAATCCGTCAACGACGTACCCGAGAGGAAGGGGAGCCGGGCATGCCGGATACGAAGCGAGCCGCGTCCGGGGCGGTGCTGTGGCGCACCCCGTGCGGCGAGTTCGGTTACATCGTCCCGGACGCGCCCGGCGAGCCCGACCTGTTCGTCCACCGCTCCGACATGGCGTCCGACCCCTCGCAGGCGCCACTGGCCGGCGGCGACGCGGTCGAGTACGAGGTCCACGTCGGGCCGCTGGGTCCCTGGGCCAGCAACGTCCGCCGACGCGGTTGAGCGCCGGTCCCCCGATCGGCGGACCGGCGGCGGGACGCGGAGCGGGCTGGTCGTCGGACGACCGTGCGCAGGCCGCTGCCTAGCGTGAGGAAGGCTCCGGACCGCTCGCGTCCGGCCGCGCAACGGACCAGCCGACTCAGGGAGAACCAGGTGCAGAAGACGACCTCGCGGGTGCTCACCGCCGCCATCGCAGTGACGGCGACGGTGGCCGTCGCCGCGCCGGCCTTCGCGGACCAGGGCCCGGCGGAGGGGGACGCGCGGGTCGCGTGCACCTCGTCGCAGAACCCGGCTTCGGTGAAGCTCGCCGACCGGCTCGGCCGGGACGTCTCCCGGGCCATCGGGACGAAGGACTACCTCTCGGTCGCCCTCGACGCCCAGCCGTGGGGGGTGCGCTGCACCTACCGCCCGGACAGCCGGAACGACACCGCGAGCCTGGTCAAGCCGACCATCCTGGCCGCGCTGCTGCACGCCGAGCACGGGAGGCTGACCGACCGGCAGAAGGCGCTGGCCAGCAAGATGATCATCGACTCGGACAACGACTCCGCCGCCGCGCTGTGGAAGGACCTGTCCGACATGGCGGACCCGGCCACGCCCAACACCACGGTGTTCCGCTCCTTCCTCGCCACGGCGGGGATGACCGGCACCGTCCCGGACGGCGACTCGACCTCCTGGGGGCTCACCCGGACCACCGCGGCCGACCAGCTCAAGCTGCTGGACATCCTGACCGGCAGGGACAACACGGTCCTCAACTCCCAGGAGCGTGACTACGAGCTCGGCCTCATGCGCCAGGTGCGTCCGGACCAGCGGTGGGGAGCCACCGCCGACGTCCCCGCGGCGGCGCAGACGGCGGTCAAGAACGGCTGGCTCCAGCGTTCGCAGAACGGACCCACCAACGACTTCGACCGCCTCGACTGGAAGGTCAACAGCATGAGCGCGGTCAGCGGCGGCCAGGGCGAGGACCGGTACGCGTCGAACCTGGTGGTGCTGACCCAGGACAACCGGGTCCCCAAGGGGGAAGCCCCCTTCTACGGCTTCCGGCCCGCGGTCGCGAAGATCCAGCAGGTGGCGGAGGCCGTCAACAAGGACCTCTACCCGAACCTCCCGCAGAGCGCGCGCTACCTGCCGCCGCCGGTCGAGCGGTCGGTGGCGACGAACTGACGGGGGCCGCCCCCTGCCTCACATTCCTCACGCATCAGCGAGTCCGCTTACCTCGTGATGCGGAACCTATCGAGCCAAGGATACTCATGCCCAATCGTGATGAAGTGATGCAAGGATATCAAACGTCCCTCGATCGAATCAGGAAGGGGATGCTCGACACCTATATGCAGCTGCTTTCGCTCCAGGCCGAGGATAATTTCAGTCATATAGTGGATGTGCGGCTCCGGGCCCTCACTCAGGGTTTTGTGTCGCACCACGTCGTCTGGGCCGATTGCGCCGAGTATCCGGAATTGATGGACTTCGAGCATGCCCCGATGATCAGAATGGGGGACGGGGTCGTTGCGGGCTGGGACCGCGCCGCGGAATGCACGGCATGGTCCAGATATATGAATAACTTTTCCGAGGTGAAGCGGGCGCTCGAAAACGCCCCCATCGTGGCAGGCGAGGTGCAGCTCGGTTTTGCCGAAGCGGTCGCAGAAATTTCGAATTATGGCCATGAACTTGCAAACAATTATGTCAACCTCACCATGCAGCACGCCAGTGAGTGGCGTAAGGGCCTGGCTGCGCTGATGGCCACGCTACGCCAGGTCTGGGATGTCGAGCACGAGCTCGCCAAGCAGTCGGGCGAAGAGCGCCGCCGCTCGGTAGCCGGGCGCCCGCGGCAGCTGAAGGAAGGTCTTTGGGTCAGGGAGGTCGGCCCTGGGGAAGGCGTGCAAGAAGATCCCTCCGCAGGCGAATTCACGTGGGTGCAGGACGGCGAGGAGTGGAAGAAGGTCAAGAGCGAGAAGAGGCCGGCTCGGCAATTCTCCACCGGGCCCGATTTCACCGAAGAGCAGATGAGGGAAGGCGCGGTCGCGTACAAGAAATTCCGGGCCGAAGCCGGTGGGAAATTCCGTGCGGCGCAGGACTACGCCAAGCGGACGAATCACGAGTACGGCACCGAGGAGCGGCCGGATTCGCTGCGGCCCATGGTGGAGTCGTACAAGGAACAGGACACCGACCCGTTCGGCAAGCTCCCGGCCGTCCTCTACTTCGAGCCGAAGGACACGGACCTCCTGCAGGTGACGCGCAAGTGGGTGGGTGCTGTCGGCGACAACCCTTCTCACTTCGCCCTGTGCCATGGGAACGGTACGCCTGTGGCAGCCGGAGAGTACGGCTGGGTTCTCCTCCCGGACGGCAAATTCTGCATCTTTCCGGATGACATCGACCTGTCCATAGTGCTTGAGATCCAGGGTGAGAGGGTGGTGAATTTCGGGAACCTCCCCGAGTACTGGAAGGGGGTGGATCTCACTGAGTTCCAGGACGGGGTGGCCTACGGAAACATCGGAGAAATCATCGCCCGGCTCGAGTCCAATTTCTCGGGTGACCTGGAGGTGGGTCTGCGGCACAGCTCGATCGGCGGAGGCCGCCCGGTGCTGGGGGCCGGGATGTGTCAGGTCCGCCAGGGCGTGCGGATCGCAGCCATGGATGAGAAGGAGAACGAGCTCTACCTGTGGCACGACGGGCAGAGCGGTGAGGACAAGACCTTCTCCCGGCCCGAAATAGAGTCTTCCGGAAGCATCAGGATGCGGGAGTGCGAGGAGCTCTTCGCGACGACCGTGGCGCTTGACCTCCTGGACGACAACAGCGGCCACTACCGAACTCTGGTGGAGAATCTTGAGAACGCCGTCCGCCGCCTCGTGCAGGACAAGATCGTCCTTAGCGCCGCCGGGGTGAGACTGCTCGACAAGCGGAGCAAGATGGACGGCGGGCGAAAGACCAAACCCACCTACGAAGACGTTCCGCTCAGGGCCGGGCAGGTGAAGCAGGCGGTCGAGATGTCCGGTGCTCCCCTCAGCCCCGCCATGCTGATGGACCGCGCCCAGGTGGTGGAACAGGCCGCGGGCCGGGGGGCCGACGTGAACGCCCTCATCGAGGCGATCGCAGCGGTGCGGAGCCCGGCGACGAGCCGCACGGACCGAGTACGCGCCTACAAGACCTGCTACGTGTACGCCGTGCAGGGGCGCCGGGGGCTCAAGGAACGCTTCGGCAAGCAACTGGAGAAGGCCGCGCCGGTCTCCGTGAAGTTCGTTGAGTCGTGGGTCTCCGGTGAGAGCGCGGAGAGCTGGATGGATGTCCGCCTGGTTCTCACGCCGGACGAGAAGGCGAAGTTCGCCACCGAGTTGGCTGGTCTGCCGGCAGCGACGGCCGATCCGGCCGAGGCCTACGTCGAGCAGAAGATGAAGGACGTGCTGCGCACTGTCAGAGAAATGGGCGAGAGCGTCGGAAACCGGGAAGAAGCCCATGTGACGTGGATGAAGTGCGTGGGACACACGAAGTTCGCCTCGGCCGCCGCGAAGGCGCTCGACGACGTGACGCGCATGGACGACAATCTGCTGCGGCAGTTCGTGGAGGAGTGGGCCGACGAATTCTCGCTACTGGATGTGAGGACAGTCCTGAAGAAAGAGGAGATCGATTCCGCGGACCAGGCCGGCGTGGACATTCCGGTCCCCTCCTCCGGCAGCCTGTCGAGTTCAGGGGGGAGCCTGTACGACAGCTCGGGCTCCGACGAAGACGTGGAGGACAAGGTGAAGCGGCAGATCCAAGAGGAAGCAGAGCAGGACCTTTCGGCGGGTCTGGGTCCGGCGCGGGCCAGCAAGCTGAACTGAGCTGCCCGCCCCCTCGCCGGCCCCGGCCGACGAGGGGGACCCCGTCATGCCTGACCGCAGGACGGAGGAACCGGCGGTCCGGGGCCGCCCTCGTGAGGTGGCGCCGGTGCTCGCAGCACGGGCCGACCGATCGGCCGCCGCTCCGCGGACCCGCGGGTCAGGAATAGATGGAACGCCAGCCGAGTGCCTGCATCCAGGGGCCGCAGTTGGGGCACGGCGGGATGTAGCCGTAATCCGAACTGTCGTTGTTCTGCAGCTTGTTCCGGTTGAACGAGTGGCAGGTGAGGTTGGCGAGATTGCCCTGCAGGTAATTCTGGATGATCCCGGGGTTGCCGTTGTTCGGGTTGAGGTTCCGGACGCCGAGCCCTGCGAGGTGACCTGCAAGCACCTTCGGCTCGGTGCAGGCTCCGATGTCGGTGCCTCCGCCGCCGCCGGTGGCGGCAGCTCCCTGCCTGAGCCCGGTCAGCGCAGCCTTGAGGGCGCCGAAGTTGCCGATGTGGTCCCTGGAGTTTCCGGTGATCCGCGCGCCCCCGTTGAGGTCGATGAAGCATCGGGTGCTGCCTATCTGGTCCCCTCCCCTGGCTGCGGTGGTCAGGGCGGTCGCGTACGTTCCGTCCCGTAGCTTGTCCTGCTTCCTTCTGAGCTTTGCGGCAGCGGCGGCCTGCTGATCTATCGCTGCCTGCTTGTCGTCCGCCGCCTTCTTGATGGCCGCCTGGCTCTTCTCGCCGGCGTCATATGCGGTGGATGAAGTCTTGGTGCGGGATACGAGATCCTTTGCGATGTACTTGTAGAAGGCGAGCTTGGTTTCGTAATCACTCACGTCCTTCAGTGCTGTGGCGATCTTCTTTTCTACGTCGGCCAGCTTCCAGTCGTGCTTTCCGGTCCCGATGAACTGGATGGTCCCGTCCGCGAAGATCTTGGCGATTTCCATCACATCGTCCCAGTGCGGGATCTTGTGATCACTGTTGAGGAGGGCGATCACCTGGTTCGCCAGCGTCTGCTGGCCCTCGAGCTTCGCTTGACGCGCGTGAAGGGAGGCGATGTCGGTCTGCTTCGCGATCTGCGGGGTGACGGCCCCGATCTTCCCCGCTGCCGTCTCGAGCTGCTGTGAGGTCGTTCTGAGATCTTCCTTTCCGATCTTCCTGAAGTAATCGAGGGATGCCCTGGTCACTGCAGCCTCAAGGGCCTTCTTCGCCTCCGCATCACGCTGCTTGCGCGCGTTCTCGGCTGCTTCCTTCGTGGTTTCCATATTCGTCTCCTCTTGCGGTTGTTATCAGGAATTGTGGGAGGATTCGATCGCGGCCAGGGTCCTGGCCATGATCGAATAGATTTCGGCCTCGGTCATGCTCGCGGCCGCGGGGACCGTCTCGAGGATGTACTTGTAGGCGCCCTCCACCGACCAGCCCCCACTTCCCTGCGTGTTTACGCCGACCGGGATCCACGCGTGGGATTCCGCATTCCAGAAGCTCGGCACGCCCGATGCGACACTCCTGTCGGTCGTGACGTGCGACCACTCGGGGAGCGGGTCCGGGATGCCGGAGTTGCAGGCGTAGTTCTTCACGAGGACCACGAAGGCAAGCTGATCCGGGAGCTGGCCGTAGGTGGTGGACCAAGATTCCCAGAGCAGATTCTCGTAATCGGTTCCCGCAAAGCTCGTGATGTAGTTCTTCTCCGTGCAGTGTGCCGAGAAGGAAGTCTTGAATCCGGTCCACGTGTCTGCCGTGCTGTTGGCCCGTGCCTCCACCAGGGCCCGCGCCCAGTCCGCGAATGCCTGATATTCCATGATGTCTCCGTTTTCGGTGCGTGCCGATCGGTGTCCCGGAATGCCGCGACGTGCGTTCCCGTATACCGTTCCGGCGGGTTGTGTCGTGTAGGGAAAGGGTGGTTGTGCGGACCCGGACCCGGAAGGTCTTCTCGGCTAGCCCTTCGGCCAGTGGCGGGCGGGACAGCCGTGCGCCGAAGGGGTCACAGGCCCAGGGAGGAGTGGTCCGTGCCGAGGACGAGGGTGATGGCGGACGCGGTGCCGGTGGGCTGTTCGCGCAGGACCCCGGCGCCGAGGCCGAGTGCGGTGGCCACGGCCTGGGCCGCGGGCTTGCCGCCCGGTCCGTAGCGGATGACCGTCTCGCGCGCGCCGGCCGCGTTGCCCGGGGGCGCGGCGTGGAAGCCGGCCGCGGTCAGCCGTCCGGCGGTCTCGGCGGCCTTGCCGGTCACGCCGCTGGCGTTCAGGACGGTGACCGTGATGGCCGACCGCTCGGGAGCGGTGGCGCCGGCGGAACCCCGCTCCGTACCGGGCGCGGTCAGCGGCCGCCCCTCCTCGTCGACGGGCTTGTCGTCCCGGAGCGCGGCGAAGAGTTCCTTGGCCGAGGACTTCCAGACCACGTTCGCCTTGTCGGAGGGCACGTCCAGGGAGCGCGGGTAGTTGGGGACCGTCAGGAAGGTGAGCTGGTCCTTGGACATGCCCTGGAAGTCCTGGGCGAGGCCGAGCAGCGCGGACAGCCCGCCGAGCTTGCTGTCCACGGTGAGGGACTTGGTCGCCGCATCGGCGAGCCGGTACATGGCCGGGGCGTCGAGCTTCTTCTGCTGGACGGTCGCGAAGATGGTGTTCAGCAGCTCCTGCTGGCGGCCGATGCGCCCGATGTCGCTGCCGTCGCCGAGGGAGTAGCGGGCCCGGGCGAAGCCGAGGGCCTGCTCGCCGTCCAGCTTCTGGCAGCCCGCAGACAGGTCGAGGGAGGCCTTCTTGTCCTTGACGGCCTTGGGCAGGCACATCTGTACGCCGCCGAGGGCGTTCACCATGTGCTTGAAGCCGGAGAAGTCGATCTCCATGAAGTGGTCGATGTGCAGGCCCGTGTTGAGCTCGACGGTCTTGATGGTGCACGCCGCACCGCCGGCGACCCCGCCCCCGTGCGAACTGCCCACCGCGAACGCGCTGTTTATCTTGGCCTTGGTGGGGCGGGAGGTCTTGCCGCCGCCGAGGTCGCAGCTGGGTACGTCGACCCAGGAGTCCCGGGGCAGGGAGACCACCGTGGCCCGCTCATGGTCCGCGGAGAGGTGGAGGACCATCAGCGTGTCCGAGTTGTGCGTGATCAGTCCCTTGCCGTAGCGGCCGTTGGCGCCGTCGCGGCTGTCCGAGCCGATCAGGGCGATGTTCATGGCCCCGGGCGGGGACTTCGCCGGTCGCTCGTCGCCCAGCGAGGACGTGATGTCGGCCGTGGCGATGTTGCCGTCGAGCTTCGAGTAGAAGGCGTAGGCGAGGGAGCCGCCGCCCACGGTGAGCACCAGCGCGCCGATGATCCCGGCCTTGAACAGGCTGCGACGACGGTTCCCGGTGCGGTTGCGGGCACGGGCGCCCTGCCGGGAGCGCGAGCGCGGCCTCGGCGGGGCCGTGCCGGGCTGCCCGGCCGCCGAGTGCCGCGCCCGGCTCACCGCTGGGCCGTCTTCCGGCGGGACCACCCGGTCGTGGCCAGGTGCCACGTCTCCTGACGCAGACGGTAGAAGGCGCGCCGGGCCACCGAGGGGGCCAGCGCGGCCGACGGGAGCAGGGAGAGGGCCGCGGGAGTGTTGTCGACGGGGGCGTCCAGCATGTCGGGCAGGTCCTTCTCGTGGTGGTCGGTGGCGCGGCGATCCGGCGCCGGGGGCTCTTCCCATCCTGGGTTCCGGGACCTTGCGGCATCCCTAGCTGCCGGTTGCGGTCAGGATGAGGACCGGCGGGCCCGGCTGCGGGTGCCGGCCGTGCCCAGGGGCCGGTGACGATCTCCATGCCCTGCACAGGTGCTGTGCGACGCCCTGCACAGGTGCTGTGCGACGGAGGTGTCCCGGTTCAGCGGCCCCGGGTACCGAGGAACCCCCTGGGCCCACCGCGTCGAGAGGAGTCGACGCGCACAGGGCGCAAGGGACCGAAGGGACCGAAGGCCGGGATTCATGGCGTGTCGCAGGTCCCAGCGTCGCCGCCCGGCTGCCCGGGAGGAGCCCTGATCGGGCAGGGCGGCGGGGGAGGGCCGGTCCGTCCGGCGGGCGTGGTCGCCCGTCGCGGGGCGGCCGGTGCTCAGGCCGCGCGGGCGCGGAACGTCTTCGGCAGGAGCGGCAGTACCGCTCCCATGACCGCGTACTGGTCGGGGCCCTCCGCGGCGAGGTCGGTCAGGTCGGCGAAGCCGTGCCGGTGATAGAGCCGGCGGGCCGGCGCCTGCTGCGCCGGGGTCGTCAGGATCACCCGGCGTGCGTCGCCGGCGCGGGCGCACAGCGCGGTCAGCAGCCGGGTGCCCAGTCCCCGGCCCTGGAACTCCGGAAGGACGTGCAACTCGCACAGGTAGAAGGCGTCCTCGGTCCAGGAGGAGCGGCCGGCCGCCAGGAGCCGGTGGTGGACGGGGGCCCGCCACGGGTAGTGCTCGCGGGCCGGTACCCCGTACGCGAAGCCGACGAGCCGGCCGTCGTGGAACGCGCCGATCGCGGTCAGGCCGTGGCGGCCGCGGGCGTGGCGCTCGGGCAGCCGGTGGTCGAGTGCGTGGGACGGTAGCCCCAGGGCCGCCGCCTGGACGCGGAGGGTCTCTCCTGCCAGGGCGTCGACGTCGATGGCCGTGACGGCCGGCACGGGGCGCCGGATGCTGACGTGCATGGTGTGTGCCTTTGCGCGAGGGGAAGGGGAGCGGAGCCCGGTCGGGGGTGCGGTCGAACGGCGCCGTCCCCGGGGGGATTCCACGCCGGGCACCGCTCCCGCGGCCATCCCGTTGGGGCACCCCTCGGGCCAGGACACCGGCCGTCGCCGGCCCGGCGGCCCCGGGCACGGGCGGCGGCGGAACGACTGCCCGTACGCCTGCCCCGAGGGGATCGGCCGCAGGGGACCGGCCCCGGAGGATGTGCGGACCCCACGGGCCGGCGAGGCCGCAGGCGCTCGCTCCGTATCGGTGACGTGGGATCACATGACTTTCGTACGCAGTGGAGTTGGGGCCGAAATGAATTCGAGGATCGATCTGGTCGTGGGCGGGACGCGGGCCGCGGAGCTCGTCAACGCCTATCGGGAGCGCCTGGAGCGGCTGGACCACCTGTCCGAGCAGGCAGCGCTCAACGTGGCCTGCTACGCCTACGCCTCGGGGTGCGTGCACGTGCTGGCGGCCCCGGGCCAGACCTGGGTACGGCCCGCCGCCGAGGACGGGGCCGGGGCCGGTCTCGGTGACGGCCCCGAGGCCGAGGAACTGCTGGTCATGGAGGTCGAGAACAGCGAGTCCGGCCACTTCGCGGTCTGCCGCGAGCCGTGCGGCATCATCCGCAAGCTCCCTCTGGAGGACCTCGGGAGCGGGTACGCGCTCGCCCACTGGCCGCAGGACTCCGACGTGTCGGGCCCGGCGCGGTAGGCGCCGGGCGGAAGTACCGCGGGGGCGCAGCCCTCAGCAGTCGTCCGGGTCCCGCGGCAGGTCGGCGACGGACAGGACGCGGGCGCTCATGGTGCCCATCAGATCCAGGGCCGCGGCGTGCCGGTGGGCGGTGTAGTCGCCGGTGGCGTCGAAGGGGACGAACACCTGGATGTCGCGGCTGATGGCGTCCACGCTCGTGGCGAGGATGCCGTGGCTGGCGAAGACCCCGACGACGACCAGCTGGTCGCAACCGCGCCGGCGCAGTTCGGCCTCCAGGTCGCTGGCGTAGAAGGCGCTGTAGGCGCGTTTGGCGATGCGGGTGACGTCGGGTGCGGCGAGCCGGGGGAGGGCCACCCGGTCGGCCTGTCTCGCCGACAGGCCCATGCCCCAGCAGGAGCCCAGCAGCCCCCGCTGCGCCAGGTCGTCGGCCGGCCTGGGGCCGCTGGCGAGCACGGGCACGCCGTGGCCGTCGGCCCAGTTCAGCACCTCCACCACGCGGTCGAGGAGGTGACGGCGGCCCGTCCCGGAGAGCGTGCGCAGGTAGTGCGGCTGGAGATCGTGCACGAGCAGCGCCGCCCGCTCGGGCGCCACGGCCCACAGCGGTCCGCCGCAGTGCCGTTCCAGACGTGCGACGTCGTAGTCCTCTGCCTGGAGGGAGAGAGATGTCACGGCTGCCTCGTAGGGTGGGTCGGGTGGTCGGCGGGTGCGGTGTCAGAACTCGGCGGCGTCGAACGCGGTGAGCTGCGCCTGCGGCCGCAGGGTCGGCAGGGGCACGACGAGCACCGGGCACGTCGCGTGGGCGGTGCAGTACCGCGCGGTGGAGAAGCCGGGCAGCAGGCGGCGGCGCCGGGCGCCGACGACGAGGAGGTCGCCGTCCCGGTCGGCGGCCTGGGCGAGGACCGGTCCGGCGCCGCCCAGGGCGGCGACGGCCGAGAAGCGCACGCCCGGCGGGCGGCCGCCCGCCCCGAAGGCGGACTCGAGGACCTCGGCCAGCGCGCGCTCCGCCATGGTCCGCTCCACCACGATGTGTTCGGCGCTGTGGACGTTGGGCGTGGTCGCCATCACGGCCAGCACCTCGGCGTCGAAGCGACGGGCCTCGGTCACGGCCCGGTGGAGGGCGGCGATGCTGCCCATGGAGCCGCTGACGCCCACGACGACCCGTCGGTAACCTTCGTGCATCACGTTCCTCACGCCTTCCTGAGTGGGGTCTGTGGTCGAGCCGACGGCTCAGGCCGCCACCGGGCGGCGCAGGGCCGGGGTGGCGCTCCGGGGCACGGTGCGCCCGGTCGGCCGCGGGTGCAGCCGGACGATCTTCGCGGGGGAGTCCGCCGGCGCCGCGAGCTCCGTGGCCATGCTCGTGAGCCGGGCCCGCCGGGCCCGGCGGCAGGGGGTGCACATCGGTATGTGCTCGCGCCGGTGGATGGCGTACCCCTCGGGCGTCCCGCAGGCTCCCGTCCACTCCGGCTCGGCCCCGGGGGAGTCGATCGCGTCGTCGTCCCAGCACGACGGCGGGGCGTAGCCCTTCTTCGCGGCCCGGGACTTCGCGATGCTCACCTGCCAGGCGCTGCGGCCCGCTTCGGTGGGGTCCGTGTGCTGGTACGCGGCGTAGAGGGCGGCGACCCGGTGGGCCGTGGCGGCGTAGACGAAGTTGCGGCTGCGCTGGCCGTGGATCACCGCGCTGAGGTTGCTCGCGGAGACCCCCAGCTGCTCGGCGATCCACACCCCGTCGTAGCCCAGGGCGCTGAGGGCCTGGAGGCGGCGGCGGGTGCCGAGGGGCGGGAGGTGGGCGCCGGCCCGGCACTCGTCCGGGGGCAGCTCCAGC
Source organism: Streptomyces sp. NPDC089919 (assembly GCF_040684615.1). NCBI lineage: Bacteria > Bacillati > Actinomycetota > Actinomycetes > Kitasatosporales > Streptomycetaceae > Streptomyces > Streptomyces sp. NPDC089919. The sequence goes on along the minus strand of NZ_JBFBGK010000039.1, from coordinate 32,119 downwards.
TCGATCGTCCAGAGCTTGTCGATCGTGGACCGGAGCAGGCAGGTGACCGGTACCTCCCGGCCGCGCAGGGTCCGGTACCCCTTGATCACGTGCATGATCGTGTCGCGGCTGACGCCGCTTCGGGCCGCCATGGCCTGGGACGTCATCCCGCCCCGGTAGATCCGGCGCAGGTGGCACTGGATGTCGGAGATGTCCTTGTTGCGGGAGGGCGTACCGCGCTGGGCCAGGTACCTGCGCCGCTTGGCCTCGCGCCGGGCGAGGGCGAGCTGGTCCGGGGTCATCTGGGCCCGGGGCTTGTACGGGGACAACGGGCTCACCCTTTCGGTCGTGTCCGGGGGACGGTCGGGACCCTGCGCGGTGTGCTGCGCCGGTGTCCTCACCGTAAGAAGGGGCCCGGCGCACGGGCTCCGCCGATCGGTGGTCCTGCCCGGTGGAGGGGGCCGGAGCCGCCCGGACGGGTGCGGCGCCCTCCCCGCCCCGGCTCCGCCGACCAGGGGATCCCGGGGCCCCCGGGGCCGCGGAAGGTGGTGGTGGCAGGCCCGCACCCTGCCGGACGTCGACCCCGGGAGCCCCCGTATGCGCCGTGTACCGAACCTGCTGCCGCCCCGTCTGCGGGAGGCACCGCTGCGGCAGCGCGTCCTGGCCGTCGGGCCCGCCCTGACCGCCGTGCTCTGCACGGCCGCCGTCGCCCTCGGTCTGGTGCTGTTCGCCCGCCCGCCGGCCGCCGCCGTCCTGGCGCAGCGGTTGCCCGGGACCCCGGTGGCCCCGGCCTGGCCGACGGCCGGGCAGGCGGCGTTCGCGGTGGACGGCGGGGGCCACCTCGCCTCTCCGGACCAGAGCCCCGTACCGGTGGCCAGCACGGCCAAGCTCATGACGGCGTACGTGTTCCTGGCCCGGCACCCGCTGGAGCCGGGCCGGTCCGGGCCCTCGTACACCGTGTCCGCCGCGGAGGCCGCCCGCTACGGCGACCGCTCCGCAGCGTCGCAGTCGCTCGTGCCGTTGCGGGCCGGGCAGCGGCTCACCGAGCGGCAGGCCCTGCAGGCGCTGCTCGCGGCCTCGGCGAACAACGTCGCCGACGAGCTGGCCCGCTGGTACGGCCCGGATCCCGGCGGCTTCGTCGCCGCGATGAACCGCACCGCGCACGACCTCGGCATGGAACGGACCCACTACACCGGTCCCAGCGGCCTCGAGGCGACCACCGTCAGCACGGCCGCGGACCAGGTCCGGCTGCTGCGGGCGGCCCTGCGCCTGCCGGACTTCGCCGCCCTGGCCGGCACCTCGTACACCGACGTGCTGGGACACCGCCACGCCAACACCAACCCCATGCTGGGTCACGACGGAGTGTTCGCGGGGAAGACCGGCACCACCCGGCAGGCCGGCCGCAATCTGGTCTTCGCCGCCCGCCGCGAGATCGACGGCCACCCCCGGATCGTGGTCGGGGCCGTGCTCGGCCAGCCGAGCCCGGCCACGCTGACCGGCACGGCCCGGCAGCTGATCACCGACAGCGACCGGTCCCTCGCCACCACCGCGGTGGTCCGGGCCGGGGAGGTCCTGGCCCACGTCCGCGACGGCTGGGGCCGCAGCGTCGCCCTGCACGCCGCGCACGATCTGAAGGTCGCCGCGTCCCCGGGCTCCCTCGTCACCCTGGCGGTCGACCCGGGAGACCCGCTGGCCGGCGGCGCCCCGGCGGGTGTCACGGCCGGACGGGTCGCCCTGACGGGCCTGCACCCGGCGGGCGGCGCGCCCGCGGGCAGGACGGACGGAGCCGCCGGTGCGGCCGCGGGCACCCCGAGCGTCGCCCTCGTGACGGCGCAGCGGCTGCCCGCCGCCCCCGCTCCGGTCAGGGTGCTCATGAGCCCGTGGGCCGGGGTGAGCTGGGTCCTGCGGGCGCTGGGGGGATAGGCGGCGCGCCGGCCGCCGGGCGGCCAGGTCTCCCTCGGCCACCCGCATCACCGGTCCGCGTGCGCTCCGCCGCCGTCCTCGTCCCCGTCACTGTCCCCGTCCCCGTCGCCCCCGCCGGTCACCGCGGCCGGCCGCGGTGCGCCGTCCGGGGCGTCCTCGGCCGGCTCCGACCCGTCGTCCGGCTCGTCAGGACCGCCGTCGGCGGCGGACCGGACCCCGACGCCGTCGTACCCGCCCGGGTCCGTGCCCACCGGCGGGCGGGGGCGTACGCCGAAACGGCTCCCGGTCGGGCCCCCGGCGGCGGGCCGGAGGAGGGCGCTGCCCCGGCCGCTTCCCGTCCCCCGGGGACACCGGGCGTCCGACGGCCCGCTGCCGATGCCCCCGGGGGCATCGGTGCCCCCGCCGGGGTGGCCGGTCGGCCTCCCCGTCCATTGCGTGCCGGAGGGGGTTGCACCCAGGGGGCCGGGCCGCTCGGGGCGGCCGGTGGCCCGGGCGTCGTCCGCCGGCCCCGACGCCGCACCGGGCGGTGTCCACCCGACGTCCGCGGCCGCGGACTGCGTGACGCCCGCGGCCATCAGAAGTGCGGCCAGACCTGCACCGGCGAGCGCGCTCCCGTGCGACGGGAGGCGCCGCGTCCTGCCCATGTTCCCGTGCTCCCTCTGCCTGCGCCGGCCTCCTGGGTGAGTGGCCCCGGGAAGGAACCTTCGGCCCCGCCCGCCGCGCACGCAGGGGCCTTTCGGGTACCCGGTCGCGCAGATCCGGCGGGCGGGTGGGGGACGTCCCGACGACGCCGCGCACGCCGTCCGGCGATCCACCGTCGGGCCGGGCGTGGCCGGGCAGGGTCCGGCGGCAGTGCCGACGACGGCCGGCACGGAGGGCGGCTCCAGCTCGAATCGGATGGCCGGGTGTTTTGTCAATCCCCCGAAAGGTTCTAGCCGCATCGGCCTAATCACTGCCCGTACGCCCCGTCCGCAACCGGGCGCCGCCGGACAGGATTGCTCCTTGCACACCCTGATGGAGGCTCCCCCCATGAACAGCACGTCCCGGCCGCGCATCCGCGTACTGATCGCGGATGACCACCCCGTCTACCGCCACGGGGTACACCGGGAACTGGAGGCCGACGACAACCTCGATGTCGTCCGCGTCTGCCAGGACGGCAAGGAGGCGCTGTCCGCGATCATGGAGGTCGAGCCGGACGTCGCCGTCCTCGACCACCGCATGCCCGGTCTCGACGGTGCCCAGGTCGCCCGTACCGCGACGGAGTCCGGCTCGGCCACCAGGATGCTGATCCTGTCCGCGTTCACGGAGAACGCCACGGTCTACCAGGCCCTGCGGGACGGGGCCTGGGGCTACCTCACCAAGGAGGCCGAACCGCAGGAGATCGTCCAGGCGATCAAGGCGTGCCACAAGGGCGACCCCGTCCTGCCGCCGCGCCTCACCGCCGGCCTGATCTCCGAGATCCGCACCCGCACCGAGATCCGCGACCCGCACCTGACCCAGCGGGAGATGGAGATCCTCAGAATGCTGGCGTCCGGGATGTCCACCCCGGAGATAGCCCGGGCGGTGTACCTGGCGCCTTCCACCGTCAAGACCCACATCCAGCACGTCTGCGACAAGCTGGGGGTCTCCGGCCGTGCCGCCATCGTGGCCGAGGCCATGCGCCGGGGGATCCTCGATTAGCGGGGGCCCGGGCGCCCCCGGGTCCGCCGTCCTGGTGGCCCCCGGGAGTCCCCCCGCCGACCGACCCGCCGGTGCAGTGTCCCCCCGGGCCCGCCGCCTGCCGGTCGAGGTCCCCCACATCCGGGATTCCCCTGTGAAGCACGCCACTCCCGCCGAAGCCCGCGGATGGGCCCCGGCCGTTCTCCAGCGCAGCTCCGCAGTCGGTCTGGCGGACGTCCTCACCTCCTACCGCGCGGACGTGATCCGCACCTCCGGATGGCTGCGCCTGGCCTTCCTGACCGTCCTCGCCCTCGCCTCGTGCCTCGAGGGCGCGGGCGGCTCCCGGCTGCCCGCGCCCGAGGCGGCGGTGCTGGCCGGCTACGGCCTGCTCTCGGCGGCCGTGGCCGTCGGCCGGCGGCGGCTGCCGGCACTGCGCCCGCTGCACCGCGTCGCCACCGCCCAGTTGTGGGGCGACATCGTCGTGGTGGTCGTGCTCGCCCTGGTCTCGGACGGAGCTCCGGCCCTGGCCCTCGCGCTGTTCCTGGTGCCGATGTTCGCCGGCTTCCAGATCCCGGTGCGGCGCACCGCGGTGCTCGCCGGGGTGTGCTTCGCCGCGTACCTGCTGCTGTTGGCGGGGGACACGCGGCTGCGGGAGCGCACCGGCGACGGGGACACCCTGGCCGTCCTCGCCTTCCTCGTCCTGACCTGTCTGGCCTGCCTGGTGGTGGCCCGTCAGTACCAGGAGCGGGCCGAACGGGTCCACGAGCTCACCCGGGAGCGGGGGCAGCTCCTGGCCGAGGTGATGTGCGTCGAGGAGCGGGAGCGGGCGGCCCTGGCGGAGCTGCTGCACGACGGTCCGCTCCAGTCCGTCCTGGCCGTACGGCTGGAACTGGGCACCGCCCAGCGGCTCTCGGGGCCGGACCGGGTCGCCACCGCCCGGGTCAGGCTCCTGGACATCTCCCGGCAGCTGCGCGACCTGACCGCCGAACTGCACCCGCTCATGCTGGAGGCCAAGGGCATCGGGCACATCCTCAGCCTGCTGGCCAACACCACCGCGGAGCGGGCCGGCCTGGAGGGCGGATGCGAGATCAGCGTGCACCACGACACCGCGCACCCCGACCCGCGCGAGGGACTGGTGTTCACCGCCGCCCGCGAGCTCCTCAACAACGTCGTCCTGCACGCGCAGGCCACCCGGTTCGACGTCGCGCTGACGGACCGGGACGGGGTGTGGCGGCTGGAGGTGTCCGACGACGGCCGTGGCATCGCCCCGGACGAGCCCCGCAGCAAGCTGCTCAACGGGCACATCGGGCTCGCCTCGATGCGCATCCGGATCGAGGCCGTCGGTGGTGCGATGGCGATCGTCTCGGGGTCGGGGGGAACCACGGTCACCATCACGCTGCCTCCTGCCGAACCGGGCGACGGCCGCTCCCGGGACGACCTGGCGGTGCCCGTCCGCCGGCGCCGGGGGGCCCGCGGGCGCCGCCCGTGAGAACGGCCGGCACCGTGACCGCCACGGCGTGAGAGCGCGGCGGCGGCACCGGGACGCGGTGCCCGTACCGCTGCCGGCAAGGCGGGGACAGCCCTGCGTCAACCCGGCGCCGGGCAGGGTGGAAGTCCCCGTGTCCACCCCGATGCACGCCGGGTCCTCCGGCAGGTTGGCGTGCCCATGCGACTCATCGCCCCCACCGGCCGCCGGCGCCGTGCCCCGCAGGAGCACGCGCCGCAACGCACCGCGGAGCCGCCCCGGCGCGGCCGGGCCGAGCGCCGGCGGCTGGCCCGCCGTGCCCGGCGGCGCCGGTCGGGCCGGGGACCCCGCCGCACCGCCGCCGTCCTGTGCGCGGCCGTCGTTCTGACCCTGCTGGTCAAGACGTTCGCCGTGCAGGCCTTCGTCATCCCCTCCCGGTCGATGGAACCCACCCTGCGCGTCGGCGACCGGGTGCTGACGGACACGTTCACCCGGTGGTTCGGCGCCACCCCGGAACGCGGCGAGGTGGTCGTGTTCCACGCGCCCGAAGGCTGGACACCACCGCAGCGGACGACTGCGGGCACGAAGCCGGGGTTCCCGGGAGAAGGACTGCTCACCGCGCTGGGACTGGCGCCGGTGGACGACGGCAGGACGATGATCAAACGCGTGGTCGCGGTGGGGGGCGACGTCGTGGCGGGGGACGCCGAGGGGGACGTCCGCGTCAACGGCGTGCTCGACCGGCCGCCCGGGCCGGCGGCGGCAGCGGTCCGTCCGGGCAAGCCGTTCCGCGTCACCGTGCCCGCCGGCCGGCTGTTCGTGCTCGGCGACAACCGCGGCAACTCGGCCGATTCCCGCTTCCACCTCGACGACGGCCACGAAGGATCGATACCGGAGGACTCCGTGATCGGAGGGGCCTTCGCGGTGGCCTGGCCCACCGCGCACTGGCGCACGGTGTAGGCCGCGTCCCCCTGACCGGCCCCCTGATCGGTGGAGGACCGTCAGCCCCCGCCGGACCAGCATGGAAGGCACTCCCGGCCGTGCCGCGGGCCACCACGGCACGTCCGGGCCACCACTGCCGCGACGTGCTCCGTGGCGACCGCCCCGGGAGCAGTCGAAAGCCCGTGCCCTCCCGGCCCGACCGATTGGCGAGACCGCCTTGAACGCCAGGATCCTCTCCCCTCTGTCCGGTGCCGGCACACTGGTGTCCCCGCCGCCGCTCCCCCTCGCCGTGCCGCGTCCCGCCGCCGGCCGGCCGGCCACCCTCTCCCTCGGCGTGGAGGAGGAGTACCTGCTCGTCGACGCCCGGACCTGGCACCTGGTCCCGGCCGCCCCGGAGATCCTCGCGGACGTGGCGCAGGCGGACCACGCCTTCCACGGCGAGGGCACCCTGCACCAGGTCGAGACGGCCACCCCCGTGCACCACACCCTCGACGGCCTGCGGGAGAGCCTGACCGGCGCCCGCCGCGTCCTGGGCGCCGCCGCCCGGGCCCGCGGGTACCGCCTGATCGCGGCCGCCTCCCCGGTGCTCACCCCGCCCGCCCCGCTGGCGCTGAACCTCGACAAGGAACGCCGGCGCACCCGGCGGACCCTCTTCGGCACCCTCACCGACAACCTCGTCAGCTGCGGCCGGCACGTGCACGTGGGCACGGTCGACAAGCCGTCCGCCGTCCGGGTCTCCAACCGGATGCGCCCGTGGGTCCCGACCTTCGTCGCCCTCGCGGCGGGCTCCCCGATCTGGCACGGCAAGGACACCGGCCACGCGAGCTGGCGCACCGTCACCTGGTCCTCGTGGCCCTCGGCCGGCCTGCCGCCGCACTTCGCCTCCACGGCCGCCTACGACGGCGCCGTCCGGGGCCTGATCCACTCCGGCGCGGCCCTGGACACCGGGATGGTCTACTGGGACCTGCGGCCGAGCGAGAACTGGCCCACCCTCGAACTCCGGGCCCCGGACATGTCGCCCCGGCTGGACGGGGCGCTGCTCCAGGCGGCCCTGGCCCGCGCGCTGACGGCCCACATCCTCGCCGAGGAGCCGGACCTGTCCGGCTCGCCCTTCACCTCCGACCGGACGCTGCGGCTGGCCCGTTGGCGCGCCGCCCGCGACGGGCTCGAAGGCACCGGGATCGACCCGTTCACGGGCGCCGAGGTGCCCGCGGCCACGCTCGCCTGGCAGCTCGTGGACCTGCTCGGACCCGAGCTGGAGGCGGCCGGGGACTACGGACACGTCTCCCGGACCCTGACGGACATGCTCCGCGAGGGGTCGGCCGCGGCCCGCCAGCGGGCCGTCTTCGCACGCCGCGGACGCGCGACGGACGTGCTGCGCCACCTCGCGGAGGAGACCGAGGCCTGCTGACGCCCGCACCCGCTCCTTCGGCCCGCCCGGGGCCCCACGCCCCGGGCGGGCCGTCGGCACGTACCGCCGCCGGGCGCCCCGGGGGCTGCCCGAAGGACTGTCCCTCTGCTGCCTGCCCGGGCCGCCCCGGGCCGATTGACTGCCGATGAAGCATCTGGCGCCGGGTCAGGTTGTGAACGACGAAGGAGCCATGGGCAGCATGGGGAAAAGGAAGCACCGCAGCTCGCGCAAGGGTGTCTACATCGGGGCGGGGGCCGCGATGGCGGCGATCTCCTTCGCCGTGCTCCCACAGGCGAGCGCGTCGCCGGACACGCTTCCGGAAGCCATCGAGCTGAAGGACCCGAGCTTCGAGGACCAGAACCTCAGGAGTTGGTACTTCTGGCCCGGTGGCGGCCAGTCGCTTCCGAGTGACAGCTCGGTGAGCGCCTCACAGGGCGGCCGCTACATGAAGATGAACGGCGTGACCTCTCAGGACGTCACGGTCCGGCCTGGCAGTAAGCTCAGATTCCGCTTGGACTACCGGGCCTACGCGAAGGCTGCGGGTTATCGCATCACCGCATCGAACAACAAGGCCCAGTACTACGAATACCTGTCCTTCGTCACGGACACGCAGGTCAAGAAATGGCAGACCGCCAGCGGGATCTTCTCGATGCCGGGCGACCTTCCCCCCGTCAATGACAGCGACGTCAAGAACAACCTGCGGCTCAAGATAGGTTCGCATGTCGAGCATGACAATGAGCCGATTCTGGTCGACAATTTTGTTGTCGAGTACCTGCCGAGCGTCAGGGTCGAATCCGTTCAACCGTCGCAGCCGGTGCAGATCGGGTCCGAGGTGGAAGTGACTACGACCATCCATCACGAGGGGGGCGGTGCCCTCCATGAGGCCCTGCTCTCCGTGCCCCTTCCCCGCGGAGTGAGTTACGAAGGGCGGGCCGGTGACGCCACGGTGACGCTGAACGACGGGCAGCCGGTCAACGTTCCCGCCGTGGAGAAGACGGACGGGGCCCGGCGGCTGGAAATCAAGCCCGGCGCGGGTGGTGGCGACGTGACCGCGGGCACGTACGTGGTGAAGTACAAAGTGCGGATAGGCGGCGAGGTGGATGACAAATTCAGCCTCAAGCCCACTTTGTTCCACAAATGGGCCAGTGCTGATTCGTTCGACCAGCAGATGGACGTCACGCCCGTCGACTTCCAGGTGGCCAAGTCCGATGCGCAGCTGGTCGAGGGCGGGTTCGCGGGGGTGTACGAGAAGAACAAGGACGCGGTGCTCCAGATTCCTGTGAAGAACCTCGGGGAACACGATGCGAAGGGTGTCAAGGTCAAGGTCGAGCCCAAGAACGGGATCGCCGCCTTCGATGCCAATGACGATTGTGTCAAGGTGGCGGGAGGGGCGGTCGAATGCTCTGTCGGCGACCTCGCTCCCGACGCCAAGAAGACGATCGAAGTGAAGGGGCGTGTCACAGGCTCCGGCGTCCTGCAGGCAAAGGCGACCGTAACGGCCGACAGTCGGCAGATGTCACCGAGAGAGCAGACGTACACCGGTCAGATCGACAACTACTTCAAACTGGACCTGACGACTGTTGTCCGTCATGCGAACGGCGACGTGGCGAAGACCGTGGAGCCGGGGGAGAAGCTCACCTTCGAGGCCAAGGTGACGAACTCCGGCCCGGACGCCGTCGGAGGTCTCTCCTACAAGCTCGTGCTGCCCAAGGGTCTGGCGTCCGATCAGCCGATACCCGCAAAGTGGGATGTCGGTACGCTGGATTCCCAGCAGAGCCGGGAGATGAAGTTCACGGCCACCGCCCCTGCCGATCTTCCCGAGTTCTTCTATTCCGTACTGCGCACCTCGGCGACGGGTCAGGACAGGTCGGAGCACAAGGACGCCGAAGCCAAGGTCGAGGTCAATCGCAGTGCGCAGCTGGAGGCATCGGTGTCCGTGGACCGCGGTGGCGCGAAAACGGACGGCCCCTTGGTGCCGAACACGCCCGTCGGGTACACGGTGAAGATCAAGAACAGCGGTCCGTCCACCGCACAGAACGTGGTCGTCTCACAGTCCCTTCCCGAGGGGTTCGCCTCGGGAATGCCGGTACTCCAGAAGGGGCTCAGCTACGACAGCGAGCAGAACAAGTGGACCGTCGACTCGATCCCGGCCGGTCAGACCGTCGAACTCACCCTGAAGGGACGGGTTCTGCCCGACCACTCGTCGCTCACGTACGAGGCGAAGATCGAAGAGGCCTCCATCCCCGACAGCCGGGGCGCGTACGGTGAGGTGGAGAGCCACCGGGTGTCCCAGACGTCCGAGGTCACCCAGCAGGCGGAGATCAACGTCGCGGTCGCGCGGACGAAGCCGAAGGCCGAGGCCCGGCCCGGTGAGGAAGTCACCTGGAACGTCACCGCGTCGAACGCCGGGCCGTCGATCGCCAAGGGCGTGGAGATAGCCAACAAGCTGCCTGAGGGGGTCACCCTGACCTCCGCCAAGGACGAGGACGGCAAGGACGTCGCGCTCGAGGGGAACGTGTGGAAGCCGGCCGACCTCGCGCCGGGTGACACCGCGACGCTCACGGTCACCGGTACCGTACCCGCGGACCGGGACACGCTCGACTTCACGTCCTCGGTCGCCAGGTCCGCCACCCCCGACATTCGTGGGGCCATCGGGGAGGTACCCCAGCACAAGGCGGTCAACTCGCTGAAGGCCATCCAGCAGGCGGACCTGGACGTGACGCTCACGCCGGCCGCGAGCGGCCTCAAGCCGGGGGAGAAGGGCACCGTGACGGTCACCGTGTCCAACGCGGGCCCCTCCCTCGCGAAGGGCACCACCGCGGAGCTGTCGCTGCCGGACAACCTGACCGGGATCACGGACGACGGCAAGGGGACCTTCGACGCGCAGAGCGGCACCTGGAAGGTCGGTGACCTGAAGGTGGGCGACGAGAAGTCGCTGACCCTGACCTTCTCCTCCGACACGGAGCAGGAGAGCACCTTCTCGGTCCTGGCGCTCGCCTCGGCCGCCGAGGACCCCAACGCGTGCGTGGACGTGTGCGCGAGTGCGATCGCCAAGATCAGCAAGAGCGGCGAAGCGCCCGCGGCCCCCGGTGACTCCGGTGACGGCGCGGGCGGCGGCTCCGGTGGTGAGTCCGACGGGCTCGCCGGGGGCGCCGAAGAGAAGTCGGCCCTCGACCAGGCCCTGGCCGCCACCGGTAGCAACGCCCTGTGGCTGGGAGCCGGCGCCCTCGGCGCGGTCGGCGTCGGTGCCGCCCTGCTGATCGCGGCCCGCCGCCGCCGGGCCTGACCGCCCGGGGCGTCGCCCCGCCACCCGGCCCCGCCTCCTGAAGGAGGCGGGGCCGGACCCGTGCGGGGTCTCCTCGTCGCTGTGGTCGGGCCGCCCGCGCGTCAGACCAGGGCCGAGCCGGCCTTCCACTGCGACCAGGACAGGTTCCAGTCGCTCAGCCCGTTGGACGCCTTGACGGTGCCGCCCCCTGCCGAGTTCTTCACCACCAGGACGTCGCCCACCAGGGAGTTGTCGTAGAACCAGGCGGCGGGGGTCTTCGGGTCCGCGCCGCCCTTGACGTCCCGGAGCCCGATGCAGCCGTGGCTGGTGTTCGACGTGCCGAAGACCGAAGGGGCGGCCCAGTAGTTGCCGTGGACGAAGGTGCCCGAGGTGGTCAGGCGCATCGCGTGCGGCACGTCGGGGATGTCGTAGGCGGGCTCGCCGTCGGGGCCGAGGAGGCCGACGGTGGCCCCGTTCATGCGGGCCCGCAGGCTCTTCGAGGAGATGACCATCGTGCCGTTGTAGGTGGCGTGCTCCGCGTCACCCGTGGTCACCGGAAGTTCCTTGAGCGTCCTGCCGGACCGGACCACGGTCATCGTCGAGGTGGCGGCGTCGACGGTGGAGATCTGGGAGCGGCCCACGGTGAAGCCGACGGACCGGTCCTGCACGCCCACCGCGCCGGGGGCGGCGGTGACGCCGTCGAGGGCCAGGCGCACCCGGACGGTCGTCCGGGGCTTCCAGAACGTCTGCGGGCGGAAGTCCAGGCGGCGCGGACCGAACCAGTGGCCGGTCACCTGCTGCCCGGAGGAGGCGGTCACCTCGACCGCCTCCTCGACGGCCCGCTCGTTGCGGACGGGCTTGTCGAACTGCACCGACACCGGCATGCCGACCCCGACGGTGGCCGAGGCCGCGGGGGTGACGGTGGCGCGCAGGGCCTGCGAGGCCGGGAGCGTGGCGAACGACGCGTCCCGGCTGACCGGCGCGCCCCCGGCGCCCTCCGCCACCGCGTGCAGCGTGTAGTCGGTGCCCAGGGCCAGCGGACCGGAGGCGGTCCACTCGGCGCGGTCGGGGGACAGCGTGCCCGCGGCGCCGGCGCCGGACCGCGGCTCCATCGTCACCGAGACCAGGTGCCCGCCGGTCACCGACACCACGGGTGTCTGCGAGGGGCGGATGCCGCTGCTCCCGTCGGGGAGGCTGAACGATATCCGTGCCGGCGGCACGTGGGCATGGCCGGGGGCGTCGGCGAGGGTGCCGGTGGCGTCGGGGAGGAAGAAGGGCACGGCCGCCGCCACGGCGCACACCGCCACCGCCGTGCAGCCGAGCGTCCTGGCCGAGGGCTTCTTCATCTGCGGACTCCGGCGTTCTCTCTGGGGGGACGGGGCGCACTGCGCTGCCCATCGTGTCCGCATCGTGCGTTCGTACGAGTCGTCCGGTCGGCCCCTGCGACGGTGGGTGCGGGGGTCCTTCGACGGGGGGAGGAGCCACGGGGCGGCCGGCGGACAGGGAGGGGGTGGCCGCCCCGCGGCCCCGTTCGCGGCTGCGCCTCCGCCCGGATCGGCGGAGGCGCAGCGGCGGGTCGGCCCGGGGACCGGTACCGGACGGATGGTCCGGTACGGCGCACCGGCAGGAGCATGCCTGTGCCCTGCTCCGTCCTGCGGGCCCGAGGTGCCGCCCCCGGTCGGGGCGGGCCTCCGGCCCGGCGCCGTGCCCGGCGCCGGGCACCCGTGGACGGCCGGCGTGGTCGGGGCAAGGATCCGCCGGCCGTCACGCCCCCGGCAGGTGTCCGGTACCGGGAGCAGCCGACCGTGGGGTAACGGCCGACCCCCGCACCGTAGGGCGCGCCGACCGGGCGCCGGAGCAGCCGAGCGGACCGTGAAAGGACGGATGCCCGCGGGCCCGGAGGAGTAGTCCTCCGGGCCCGCGGGCGGCCGGTCAGCTCGACCGGGCGGGGAAGGAGAACCCGTAGCCCTGTGCCTTGAGCCACGGCAGCAGCTGCGTGAGGGCCGCGACGGTCTGGGAACGGTCCCCGCCGCCGTCGTGGAAGAGGATGACCGGCCCGTTCTTCTCCGCCACCTGCTTCTCGACCGTCCCGACGATGCTCGCCGTGCCCGGGCGGCTCCAGTCCTTGGGGTCGACCTGCCAGCCGAGCGGGCGCAGGCCGTGCGCGGCGGCGATGGCCCGGCTGGTGGGGGTGAACGCACCGCCGGGTGCGCGGTAGTACTCGGCCGCCGGCCCGCCGGCCGCCCGGTCGATCATGGCCTGGCCGCCGAGGATCTCCGCCTTCTGATAGGCGGCGGACTTCTTGTCCATCGTCATGTCGTGGTCCACGGAGTGGTCGCACAGCCGGTTGCCGGCGGCGGCCACCTGCTTCACCAGCGCCGGGTAGCGGGCCGCGTTCTTGCCGATCATGCAGAAGGTGGCGTGGACGTCGTTCTGGGCGAGAACCTTGAGGACCTTCGGCGTCCAGAGGGGGCTGGGGCCGTCGTCGATCGTGATGTCGACCGTGTGCGGGCCGCCTTCGGAGGTCGTGGCGAAGCCGTCGGGGACCGTGCCCGGCGCCGCGGGGGTGCCCGGTGCCGCGGGGCTGCCGGGTTCCGCCGGTACCTGCGGGGTGCCCGGGCGGGCGACGTCCTGCACCATCGCGGCGTGCTCCGGGGCCGACGGCTTCGCCGGGGCCGCTGAGGCACTGGCGCTGCAGGCCGTCGCGCTCAGGGCGAGTACGGCCGTCGCCGCGGCGGCCGGGGCGAGGTACCGCATTCGGTTCTTCGGGGGCATGCGCACTCCCTGCTCGGGATTCGGACGGGACGTCGTCTCCGAGCCTGGCCTCGCAAGGGGCCGCGCGGCCTCGGCCGATCGGCCCCCGCGGCGGTTGACCGGCGGACCACCGGGTGACTCCGGTCACCGTGCACGGTCTGGCCCCAAGCGGAGGCCGTTGGGGGATTCGCCGCCGCCGGGGCCCTGCCTAGTTTGCGATCATGTCTGCACGATCTTGCGACCTCTGCGGGGCCCCCTTCGGGGGGAGGGCCGGCTACCTGGTCACCGGAGCGGTCTGGCGCGATCATCGGTGGATGTCGCGCCGCCTGCTGCTGTGCGCCGCGTGCTTCGTCGCGCGCAGGGGGCGCGGCAACCAGGACCACCAACGGCTGCCGTTCACGTGGATCGCGGTCAGCGGCCGGGGCCGGCGGCTGCCCGCCGCGCCCTGCGGACTGTGCGGGCAGCCGGTCGTCCGCAACGACGATCCGCTGCTGCTGCGGGTGCTGTGCTCGCACGCCTGCGCGACCGGGTACCAGCGGCGGGTACGGGCGGGCGAGCCGCCCGGTCCGGCCGGCCGTGCGGGCGTCCTGCTCGCCACACCCGAAGGCGTGGACCGGCTGCGGATCCAGGTACGGCTGGAACGCGCCGTGCTGCGCACGGCGGTGAAGGCCGCGGCCCGGCGCGACCAGGACCTGGACCGGTACCTGGAACACCTGATCACGGTGGACACCCGAGGCGCCCGGCGCTGAGCCGCGGAAGCGGCGGCCGTCCCGGACCGGGACGTCCCGGACCGCGGCGTCGTGGCACGGCCGGCCCGGCGGCCCCCATCCCCGCCCGCCACCGTGCCCCCGGCAGGACTCGAACCTGCGGCCAAGCGCTTAGAAGGCGCCTGCTCTGTCCGCTGAGCTACGGGGGCGGGGCAAGGGTCCGGCCACGGGGCCGGCTCCCTGCGACGCCAGGCTAGGGCGCCCCGTCCGGAGTCCGGCCGGCCCGCGGTGCGCCCCGGCCGCGCCCGGCGCTGCCGCGGTCCGGGTCCGCAGGGCGCTCCCGGGCGGCGCCGGGCCCGCCGCCCGGGCACAGTGGGACCCATGCCGACCAGCCATGAAGGGCCTGCCGCGGACACCGGCGCCCACCGGTCGCGGGACGGCGACTCGCTGGCGAGCGCCTTTCGCGAAGTCGACGCCGCGGACGTGTCATCGCTCTCCTCGTGCCTGCGTGCGCTGGAGGAGATGGACTGTTTCGCGGCCTACAAGACGGAACTCGAGCGGCGGCTCGCGCCGGTGGCCGGGGACCGGGTCCTGGACGTCGGGTGCGGTCTGGGCTACGACGTCGTACGGCTGGCGGAGCGGGTCGGCCCGCGCGGACTGGCCCTCGGCGTCGACGCGAGCACCGAACTGCTGGCCCTGGCCCGGGGGACGGCACCCGCCGGGCTGCCCCAGGTCCGGTACGCCGTCGGCGACGCCCACCGGCTGCCGCTGGCCTCCGGTTCGCTGGACGCCGTCCGGGTCGACCGGGCGCTGCAGCACGTGCGCGACCCGGAGCGGGTGGTGCGCGAGATGGCGCGGGTGCTGCGGCCCGGCGGCCGGATCGGGTGCGCAGAACCGGACTGGGAGACCTTCACGATCACCGACGAGGACCGTGCCACCACGCGCGCGGTCGCGCACGCCTGGTGCGCCGGGTTCCGCAACGGCTGGATCGGCCGCGAGCTGCCCGCCCTGCTCGCCGCGGCCGGGGTGCGGGACACCGTCTTGACCGGCCACCTGCTGGTCGCCCGCGGCCGGGCCGAGATCGACCGGGTCTTCGACCTGTCCGCGACCCTGGAGCGGATCGGCCGCAGCGGTGCGCCGGGCAGCGGCCGGGCAGGTCTGGAGCCGTGGCGCCGGCGCCTGCTCCGCCGCGACCGGGCGGGCACGCTCATGGCGACCGTCACCGTGTTCTGCGCCTCCGGAGCGGCCGGGCCGGTGTGAGGGGCGCGGTGCCCGACGCCCGTGGGGGGAGGGGAAGTTCCGCCGTACGGGTCCTCCGGTCGGGGGAGCGGGCGGGTCCTGCCGCCGGCCCATGCTGGGGCCACCACTACACCGCGCGCCCGCCCCCGGGCCGAGGAAGGCAGGTCCCGGTGAGCACGTCCGAAGACAAGCAGAGCCCGGGAACGTCCGAGGAACCCGCGACGGGGGTGCGGCCCCCCGCGGCCGCACCCCGCCCGGACTCCGAGGGCACCGAGCCGGCCTCGGCCGGGTCGACCGTTTCCGAGGAGCCCGCTTCCGGGCCGGCAGGTCCGCAGGAGAGCGCTCCCGAGGAGACCGCTTCCGAGTCGGCCCCGGTCGGGTCGACCGCCTCGGAGGAGACCGCTTCCGGGCCGACCGCGCCGCAGGAGACCGCTCCCGGGTGGGGCGACCGGGAGGGGACGGCTGCCGGTGCGGCGGTGCCTGCGGCGCCGCCGCACCGGCCCGCGGTCAAGCGGGAGTTCCGCATCCGTCACCTGGCGGCCGCCGGTGCCGGGATCGCCCTGTGCGCCGGCGCCGTGGGCGGCCTGGCCGGCTCCTGGAGCCAGGGCGTGCAGGCGAGCCTGCCGCTGGGCTCCCTCAGCTTCGGGGCCCCGCACGCGGCGGACCCGGTACCCGGCGTCGCGGCCGAGGCGCTGCGCAGCACCGTCACGATCGAGGCGACCCGCCCCGGTACCCACTCGGTGGGCACCGGCTTCTTCTTCGACTCGGCCGGCCGCATCCTGACGAACGCCCATGTCGTCGATCCCGACGGCAAGCCGGCCACGCTCACGGTGACCTTCTCCGACGGGACCACGGCGCCGGCCACGACGGTCGGGGTGGCCAAGGGCTACGACATCGCCGTGATCAAGATCGACGGCCACCACCGCACGCCCCGGCCGCTGGCGCTGGGCGACTCGAACCGGGTGCGGATCGGCCAGCCGGTGATCGCCGCCGGCGCCCCCTTCGACCTGGAGGGAACGGTCACCTCCGGCATCCTCAGCGCCGTCGACCGGCCCGTGACCACCCAGAACGGCCCGTCGGTGACCTACCTCAACGCCCTGCAGACCGACGCCCCGATCAACCCGGGCAACTCCGGCGGCCCGCTGCTGGACGAGTCGGGCCGGGTCATCGGGATGAACTCGGCCATCAGCGCCGCCGCCGAACCGGGTGGAGGCCCCACCGGCAGCGTGGGGCTCGGCTTCGCGATCCCGGTCGACCAGGCCAAGTGGGTCGCGGACGAACTCGTCGCCCACGGCACGGCCCCCTACGCCCAGCTCGGCTTCCTCGTGAACGAGGACTTCGACGGCAAGGGCGTCCAGATCAGGCCGAAGCCGCCGAAGGACGGCACCCCGGTCCTCACCGCCGGCGGGCCCGCCGCCGAGGCGGGACTGCAGCCCGGTGACGTGGTCACGGGGCTCGACGGGCAGGTCGTGACCAACGGCCCCGCACTGATGAGCGCCGTCTGGTCGCACCGCCCGCACGAGAAGGTGGAGCTCCGGTACCTCCGCGACGGTCGGCCGCACACCGCCACGGTGGTGCTGGGGGAGCGCTCCGAGGCCGTGTGAGCCCGGAGCACCCGGCACCGGGCCGTCCGCCGCACCGGCGGACGGCCCGTCGCGCGCGCGGGGACGGGCCCGCTGCCCGGGCCCGGGTACCACTGCGGTCAGCGGCCGGGGGTGCGGGGCGGCGGGCCCCGGAGGAGACTGTGGCTACTCGAACCACAGCCCTGGAAGGTGTACATGGCCGTTCCCTTCACGGTCCGCCTCACACCGGACGGCTATGTCGTCTCGTGCGAGGGACCGGCCGGGATCGAGGGGCACGGGCCGACCGAGAGCGCCGCCTGGACGGACTTCTGGAAGGCGATGCACACGGAATGGCAGCCGCCCGCCGACCCGGCCGAGCCGGGCGTGCCCGGCGGCTCCGCCCCGTCGGACCGGGGCCGGGACGGACCGGTCCTGCACAGAAGACGCGGGTGAGGCGGGCCGACCGTCTCGGGGCCCGACCGTCTGGGGCCCGACCACCTCAGGGCCCGACCGCCTCAGGCCCGGGCGCGGTGGTCCGCGGTCTGCAGGGCCCAGCAGCCGTGGTCGACGGCGGAGAAGGCCGACTCCAGCGCGTTGAGGCGCGCGGTGACCTCGGCCATGACGTCGGTGACGTCCGACGAGAGCAGGGCCCGCTCCGGGGCGGGCAGCCCGTTCCACAGGGCACGGCACCTGGCCAGATTGGGGCGGAAGACCTCGACCGCGTACTCCGCCACCGCCCGCTGTGCGAGGTCGGTGGCGCCGGCCGGTGTCGGCGCACCGTCGCGGATGCCGAGCGCGAGCTCCCAGGCCGCCCGCAGCCGCCCCCGGTCCCCGGTCAGGTCGGCGGGGATGCGGATGACGGCCGAGGTCGGTTCGCCGTACACGATGTCCAGGAGCAGGAACTTCACCCGCCGGCTCTCGTCGTGTCCGAGCGTGCTCTCGGGGGTGTTGAAGGTGGGCGCGGGGGCCTCCTGGCCGTCCGTCCGGCAGTGCAGGACCAGCTCCTCGAGACGGAGGTTGTCCGCGGTGAACCCGTGGGCGAGGTCCATGAAGCGGAAGAGGGACTCGCAGAACACCGTCCGGAGCTCGAGCGCGTGCACCGTGTCCCCCGGCTCCGACGTCACGGTGACGCCCCGGCCGGGGACGGCCTTCGACGGGCGGGTGGGGACGCGTATGCGCATCGTGGTTCCTCCTGGAGGGTCGGCGCGGCGGATCCGGCGCCGCGGTCGGGCCGGTCGGCGGGCGAGGTCAGCACGGATGCGGACCGCGCGTCTGGCGCGGGACGTGCAGGCCGCCCCGTGCTCCCGGGGCGTGACCGCAGTGGCGTGCCGCCAGGGTCCGCAGCTCGGCCGCGGTCTGGGGATCACCCATCTCCGCCATGCACTGGGCGATGCTCAGCAGGGCCCGGCCCTTCTCCACGCAGTCCTCGTGGGCGTGGGCGTGGTCGAGCCAGAGCAGGGAGAATTCGGCCTGGTCGGCCGCGTCGAGGGGAGACCTGTCGTCCATATCGGGACTGTACGGGCGGTGATGCGGCCGCCGACTGGGCCGATCAGCCCGGCTTGGGGAGGACGGGGGACCCCTCCAGCCGGGGGAGGACCCCCGGCACGGGAGCGGGGTCCGGGTCCACCACCCGCCGCAGGGTCCGATCGGGGGAGCACGCCGCAGGGGTCCCGGGCGGACCGTGGGGACCATGACCAGCACCGTCAGGCACATGATCGCCCTGCTCGTCCTCCTGACCGTGGGAGCCGTCGCCCTCACGGCGTGCGCCTCCTCGGACGGGGCCGGCGGGGGCCCGTCACCGACCGGGACCGCGAGGGCCCAAAGCGCCCTGGGAACGCTCGTGGGGCTCGCCGGCCGGCGGATGATGACCGCGGACACGGTGGCCGCGGCGAAGTGGGGGACCTCCCAGCCCATCGACGACCCGGCCCGGGAGAAGACCGTCATCGACGGCGCGACCGCGCAGGGCGCGAAGCTGGGCATCCCGGCGGACACCGTCCGTCGGGTCTTCGAGGACCAGATCGCGGCGAACAAGACCGTCCAGCGCGCCCTGTACGCCGAGTGGAAGGGCGCCCCGGCCCTCCGGCCCACCAGCCGGCCCGACCTCACCACGCAGGTGCGCCCGGTGCTCGACCGCATCGACGGCGACCTGCTGGTGGCCATCCGGCGCGCGGAGCCCCTGCTGGGCGACCCCGGGTGCGGTGCGGCCCTGGACCGGGCGAAGACGCAGACGGCCGCCGACCTCGGGCTGGACGCCGTCCACCGCGAGGGCCTCGACCGGGCCCTCGCCCACCTCTGCCCGGCCCCCCGCTCCTGACCTGCCGTCCGCACCGCCGGGGACCCCAACCGTCCGAGGCGGTGGCACGCCGGCCCGTCGACCGCCCGGGGCCCTGGGGAGGGACCGCCCACCCGGCCTCCGGCCCCCTGCGGACGGACGGACGTGCCTGCCGGCGGGTGAGGTGTGTGGTCCATCTGGGCGGGTGCCCGGTTCCGGCGTGAGCCGGGCGCTGCGGCGGGCAATGGATCCCCCCTGATCCGTGCCCGGACCGAACGACGGAGGCCGCACCCATGCCCGCTTCACGCGAACTCGTCACAGCCGTGCGGAGGCGGCCGGCGTCCTGGGGCGTGGCGGGGGCGTTGGCTTCGGCCGCCCTGCTGCTCGGCGCGGCCTGTCCCGCGGCGGCCCTGGCCCGTACCGGCGACCCGGTGCCGTCGGTGCCGTCGGTGCCGTCGGTGACGGCCGGGGGCGGCGGGTGCGATTCCGGCGGCGTCTGGCAGGCCGGCGAGCCGGGCGGCAAGCACTGCGGCCAGGCCGGCCCTCCCGGACCCCAGGGACCGCCCGGCCCGCAGGGTCCCGCCGGGCCCCAGGGGCCGGCCGGCCAGGCCGGTCCGTCCGGCCCGCAGGGGCTGCCCGGTCCGCCCGGCCAGCAGGGCCTGCCCGGTGTCCCGGGACCCCAGGGCGCGCCCGGGCCCGTCGGCCCCCAGGGGCCGCAGGGTGTTCCCGGCCCCGCGGGGCCGGTGTCCACCCACGAGGTCGGCCCCCTCCTCGGTGCGACGGCGACGAACACGGAGGGCGACTCCGTCTCCACCGCCACCTGCCCGCCGGGCAGCACGGTCACCGGCGGGGGCTACCGGTTCGAGTCGGGAGTGGGCACGGTGCGTTCCTCGGAACGGGACGACGCCAACGGCTGGACGGTCACCGTCGCGGCGAGCCCGACCCCCGTGACCTTCACGGCGCTGGCGGTCTGCGCGCCGTAGCGACGCGTCGTACGGTACATCGGGCCGGCGGCCGCGGCCGCCGCGCTGGCGGGTCCGGAGTAGGGCTCGGGGCGGTCCGGCGCAGTGCACCGGACCCGCCCGGGGCTCCCTCGGTCAGCCGGTCTGGGCGGCGCCCCCTGCCACGAGGTCCTGCTCCAGCGTCCCGATCCACGCCACCTTCTCGTCGTCGGCCACGGGCGCCCCGTCGGTGAACTTCTTCAGGAGTTCGGTGAACACCGGCCAGGCGTCGTGGAGGTCCAGCTGCCTGGTGGCCTCCACCGCCCCGGCGTCCTCGCACCGCACGTCGCCGGTCTCGGGGTCCCGGGCGGCCGCGATCGCGAGGAGGGCGCCGGTGGCGGCGTGCGCGGCGGCGGCCTTGGTGTGCTGCTTCTCCCGGAGTGCGGCGGCCACGGCGTAGAACGCCTCGGGGGTGTCGTCCTCGGTGGTGGTGGGGGAGGTCGGTCGTTCGGCCATGACGATCTGCTTTCTCTGTGCGGGACAGGGCCCTACCGCTCGATCCCGGTGAAGAAGGACGTGTCGACTGCGGCCCCGGGAATCGAACGGATCTTCTCTCCGACCTCCCTGGGGAGGGTCAGCTCCATCAGGGAGACGTTCAGCGCCTTGATGGCGGTGGTCGACACCTCGACCCGCCGCTGCAGTTCCGTCAGACGCTCGGTCTCGGCAGCCCCGGCTTCCTCGAGCTCCGAGAGCTCGCGGGTGAGGGCCGAGAGCTGGCGGGTCAGGGTGCGGTGCTGCTCGTAGGCGTGGTGGGTCGCGGCGTCCTTGGCGAAGAAGGAGTCGGGGGTGTGGAACTGCAGCTCGAAGTAGATCTTCCGGTTGACGATCGCCTCCCTGCCGCCCAGCGCGGTCTGCTCGGCGGGGGTGAACAGGGCGTCTGTCTCGTCTTCCCCGAAGATCCTGGACCACTGCGAATTGACGCCCCGGTACCCGCCGCTCAGGGGATCGACGATGCAGTTCTTGAACTGCACGCACTTCCAGCCGACGTCGAGGAGGTGGTCGACCAGCTCGTTCACGGCGGTGGCGAGCATCGCGGGGGTCTCGACGGTGAGGGTGCAGCGCATGGAGTCGCGGGCGTTGCCGGCCAGCTTGCCGTACGGGGCGATCAGGTTCGCGAAGCGGGCTTCGCCGGCGTCCCCGAGCATCTTCGACAGGAGCGAGGGAACCGACTTGACGGCGTACGTGGTCCGTCCGGGCAGGTCCAGGTTGTCCTGGAGCAGCTGTTCGGTCACCTGGTCGAGCGCTCCCTTCCCCGAAGGCGACCTCAGCACCGCCTCCTGGGCCGACCGCAGGCGCATGTCCACCTTGTCCAGGTACTCCAGCTGGTGCTTCACGGCGAACTCGTTGTACTTGCGGCCGGACTCCTCGTCGGGGCAGTGGTCGACCGGGAGGAACGGCTTGAGCGGAACGTCCTTGAGGGCGGGCCAGCCCTTCTTGAGCCCGGCGACGACGCGGGGCAGGCCGCCGTCGATCGCCTCCCACATCGCCTTCTGGTACATCGTGTACTGGCGGTTGCGGCCCTTCGCGATCACCTCGGCCGCATGCTCCCCGAGCCGGTACCCCTCCTTCTTCATCCGCTCCTGGTTCCGCTCCACGAGGACGGCGCGCCAGGTGTCGTACGTCGCTTCGAACGAGTCCTGCACCGTCGCGGCGTCCGGGAGCGCGGCCAGCGGGGTCCCGTCCTCGTGCAGGAGGGCCAGGATGCGTTCACCGGCCGGCCTGGTCCGCCGCTCGGAGGCGGCCCGGTACGCCGCGATCCCAAGTTCGTCCCCGGTGAAGCCCGCCTGCGCGAACATCCCGGTGGCGCCGCGCAGCCAGTAGTCCAGGAAGCTCGCCAGGTAGTCGCCCTGCCCTTCCTGCCAGGCCCTCCAGAAGCCGGCGAAGCCGTTCTGCATCGGGTAGGACGACAGGTCGTGCCGCTCGCTGGTGTACAGCGCGGGGCGGCTCCTGCCGGGGGCGGCGGGCCGTGCGGGGGCCTCCCCCCGGGGTGCCCGGGGCGGAATGCCGGCGGAGATGTCCGGGAGGTGCTTGACCGCCCCCGCCATGTGACGGACCAGGAGCATGACCTCGGGCTCGGCGAGCGCCTTGCTGATCGCTGTGAAGTCCCCCTGGTCCTTCGCCAGCTTCTTGCACTGGACCTGCCAGCCGGTGAGTGCGCTGGAGGGCTGCTTGAGCATGGCGAAGAACTCAGCCCCGGTCATGGCCGGCTGCATCTTGATGATGTGGAGCACGACCTGCGCGCGGGTCGGGACCTTGAGCAGGTCGGCGAGGACGCGCTGCTGGTCGTCGGTGGCTCCCAGCTCCCTGAGCCTCTTGAGCCAGTAGGCGGACAGCTCGCCGGGGGCCAGGCTCTTGGACCGCTCCTTGTCCTGCTTCTCCTGCGCCGCCAGGCGCACGGCCAGGTTGCGCTGCGCGTCCTTCCGGGCGGCGTCCTCCACCCGCCTGATCATTTCCTTCTCGGCATGCCGCCGGCGCTCTTCCGCCAGCTTCTGCTCCTTCCCCATGTCCACGTACGTGTTCGCCTCGTAGTAGAAGGCGTCGAGGAACTGCCGGTAGCCGTCGCTGTTGTTGCACAGGACGGAATCCGTCAGCGTCTTGAGCGACGTCTCGTACTGGACCGTGAACGTGGTGTGTTCGCCGAGCAGCAGCAGGAACTCCTGCTGCTTGTCCGGGGTGAGGGTGCCGGTGTTCTTGAGGTGCCATTCCAGACAGAGCTGGAAGAGCGGCCAGTACCGCTGGTCGGCGGACGCGTAGGTCGCGAGCCCCACGATCGACGGAGGGTCCATCCGCATGAGGAACTGGTGGTTCTCGTAGGTGAAGGGATTGTGCTCCATGGTCCTGTCCTGGCAAAAGGCGTCAGCGGGGGTGGGTGAGACGGCCCGGTGCGAGGAGCCCGGCCGCGGCGACGGAGTCCTCGACGGAGTCGAGGTAGTGGGTGCCCCAGGACCGGTAGACCGCCAGGGCGCGCAGTTGGCCGGCCTCGCTGAGGCCGGCCCAGGCGGTCGGGGAGAAGTCCCGTTCGAGGAGGGTCAGCGCCTCCTCCTCGGCCCGTACCTGCGCCATGAACTCGGCGGCCCAGGGCCACTCGTCGCCGTCGGCGCAGGCGTCGAGCACGGCGCGGGACGCCCTGGGCAGGACCGTCTCGAACTCGTGCAGCTGGTGGAACTCGCCCGGGTCCCCCGCCGCGCGCAGGTGGCAGCTGTGGACCTGGTACCAGAGGGCGACCCCCTCGAACGCCAGGTAGCGCGACCGGTGCACCTGGTCGAGGCGGCCCCACTGCGCGCGGGTCTGCGGATAGGTGCCCGCGAGGAAGGCGTCCGTCTCGCCGGCCAGGGACTCGGTGACGGCGTCGTCGGGCGCGGCGCCGCCGCGGCAGGCCAGGACGTGGATCCGGTCGTAGGCGTCGAAGGCGGGGCCGAGCACCCCGGCGCACACGTGCCGGGCGGCGGTGCACAGCGTCGGGCTCGCGCACAGCCACATCGGCTGCGGCACGGTGGCGAGCTCACCCCGCTCCGGGTCGAACTCCGCCTGGACGGTCGCCAGTTCGGTACCGGTCACCGGGAACAGCTGGGTGTTCGGTACGACGGCGCCCGTGTGGAGCCGCGGTCCGGGTGCGTCGGCCGCACCCGAGACGACCAGCCGGATCCCGGCGGTCGTCAGGGCGTCGCCCGGTGGTGCGTACGTCAGCAGGCCCCGCTCCGGGGGGACGAGGGCCTTCGTGTCCGAGGAGGCGGCTGATCCGTGGGCCATCAGGTACAGGTCGGGCATCGGAGTCACCTTTCAGCGGGGAGCGGGCGGTCGGTCGGGTCGGTAGCGGTCGTGGTGGCGGTGGCCGCCGCGTGACCGGTGACCCGCAGGTCCGGAAGGGCCCAGGCACCTGCCGTGACCAGGAGGCAGACGGGGACGAGGCAGAGGAAGCCGGCCCGCAGGGAGGAGTGCTCCGCGACCAGGCCGATGGCGACGGGCCCCAGCAGGAGTCCGCAGTAGCCGAAGAGGCCGGCCCGGGCGATCGCGGCCACCGACCGCTCCCCGCCCACCAGACCGGCCAGTGAGAAGGTCAGCGGCACCACGACGCACACCGCCGCGCCGACCAGGACCAGTCCCGCGATCGCCACCGGGGCGGACGGGGTGATCACGAAGACGGCGAAGCCGGCCGCCCCGGCCAGGCCCGCCCCGGTCAGCAGCAGGCGGGCCCCGCAGCGCTGGGTGACCCGGTCGCACACCAGCCGGCCGGCGAGCATGGCCAGTTCGAAGGCGGGGTAGCCCAGGGCGGCGACCGCTTCCGAGGCGCCCAGCCCGTCGTGCAGGTGCAGGCCGCTCCAGTCGGCGACCGCCCCCTCGGCGAGGAAGGCGCAGAACATCACCGCACCCAGCAGCAGGACGATCCGCGGCAGCCTCGGGGGCCGGGCCGTTCCCGTGGCCGCACCGGGTGCGGTGTCGGGCAGGAAACGGGACATCGTGTATCCGGCCGGCGCGAGGGCCACGAGGGCCGCCGTCGCCACCGACGCGGTGAAGCCCAGGCCGGCGGCGGCGAGTCCGGCGCCCAGCAGCCCGCCGATCACCGCCCCCAGGCTCCAGCCGGCGTGCATCCGGCCCATCAGGGGCTTGCCGCCGACCCGCTCCAGACGGGAGGCCTGGGCGTTGGCGGCGACGTCCACCAGCCCGAAGAGGCCGCCGAAGAGGAGGCCGCCCGCGAGCAGCCAGGGGTAACCGGGGGCGAAGGCCAGCAGCAGCAGGCCGGCCACGGCGGCGGGCACGGTCCACCGCAGGACGCGGTGGCTGCCCTGACGGGTGACGAGCCGGCCGGCGGCCTGCATCGCCACGAGTGCCCCCAGGCCCCAGGCGAGGACTTCCAGCCCCACCTGGAGTTCGGTCAGCGAGAACTTGTCCCGCAGCGCGGGGATCCGCACCACCCACACCGCGCTGATGGCTCCCACCAGGCCGAACGTGGTCATCGTCGCGTGGCGGGCGCGGGCGAGCCGGAGGTCGGGGGTCATCCTGCGAGGCCTTTCGGAGTGCACGGGGGAGCAGGGGTGCGGTGCGGGGCGGGGCGGCGGATCACGCCGCCGAGCCCATCAGCCGGCTGATGGCGCGGCGGGACAGGTAGACGGCCAGGCCGGCCAGGGTGGCCACGGCGCCCTCGATGGCCACCGCGGGCGCGGCGTCCAGGTTCACGTGCGCCATGGACAGCAGGGCGGTGACGGAGTCGCCCGCGGTGATGGCCAGGAACCACACGCCGAGCATCTGGCTGCAGTACTTCCGCGGTGCCAGCCGGGTGGTGGCCGACAGCCCGACGGGGGACAGGGCCAGTTCACCGAGGGTCTGCACCAGGAAGATCACCACGAGCCACAGGGGGCTGACCCGCGCTCCACCGGAGGACAGCGCCATGGGGATCAGGAAGACGAGGAACGAGACGCCGATCAGGAGCAGGCCGGCACCGAACTTGCCGGCGTTGGAGGCGGCCCGGCGGTGCCGCGCCAGGTGCAGCCACAGCCACACGAACAGCGGCGCGAGGATGACGATGAAGATCGGGTTGAGGGACTGGTACCACGACCCCGGGACGGTGAAGGAGCCGATGGTCGCCGCCGCACTGGTCTTGGCGAAGTCCAGCAGCGTGGAGCCCGCCTGGTCGTAGATCATCCAGAACACGGCCGCGGCGGCGAAGAGCCAGGTGTAGCCACGCATCTTGCGCTGTTCGTCGGCGGTCAGGCTGCGGTCCCGCCTGATCCGCACCAGGACCGTCACGGGCACGGCCAGCCCGATCAGCGTCAGCGGGAGCAGCGCCCAGGTGAGCGTGTAGTGGCCGGTGGCGGCGACCACGCCGTAGAAGGCCACCACGACGGCGAGCACGGCCAGGGTGCGCCGCGTCAGGGTGCGCCGCTCGGACGTGCTCAGGGGGTGCGGCACGTGGTCGCTGGCCTCGGCGAGGTGCCGGGTGCCGCGCAGGTACTGGACCAGGCCGAAGGCCATGCCCACGCCGGACAGGACGAAGGCCAGCGACCAGCTGACCGTCTCGCCCACCGTGCCGATGACGAAGGGGGCGATCAGTCCGCCGACGTTGATGCCGACGTAGAAGAGGGTGAAGCCGCCGTCGCGGCGGGGGTCGTCGGGGTTGTAGAGGTGCCCGACCATGGCGGAGATGTTGGCCTTGATCAGACCCGATCCGATGGCCACCAGGGCCAGGCCGATCAGGAAGGGGGTGATGCCGGGCGCGGCCAGGACGAAGTGCCCGGCGATGACCACGAGGCCGCCCACCGCGACGGTCCTGCGCGCGCCCCACATCCGGTCGGCGAACCAGCCGCCGGGCATCGTCATCAGGTACACGACGGCGAGGTAGACCGAGTAGACGGCGGTCGCGGTGGCCAGGGTCATGCCCAGGCCGCCGCCCGGCAGGTGTGCCTTGAGACCGTCGGGACCGCCGGAGATCAGGTAGAAGACGAGCAGGGCCCGCATGCCGTAGTAGCTGAACCGCTCCCACATCTCCGTCATGAAGAGGGTGGCCAGGCCCCGTGGGTGCCCCCGGAAACCCGAGCCCAGGGGCGAGGGCGCAGCCGGGGGGCGCGTCAGGGTGGAGGACATCGTGACTCCTGGGGGCCGCAGTGGCGCCTGGCCCCGCGCGTTCTGCCCGAAGGGGCAGGTCACGGGGTAGGGACCGGCCCGTGAGGCCGGTCCCTCAAGTCTGGGAGGCCGGTGCCGACGGGCCGATCCCCCGGTCATGGGACCGGCCGGGGGAGAAACCCGCCCACCGGGTGCGTCAGTGCTCGCCGGAGCAGGGCCAGGACGGCGCGCCGTCCGCGTCGGCGGCGGGCCAGCAGCGGAGGGCGTAGCGCTCGCGCAGCTCTTCCAGGAGCAGCTCCTCGTGCTCGCCGTCCTCGAACTCGCACAGGGCCGCGCGCCCCTCCCAGGCCTGGTCGAAGGAGAGGAGCAGCAGCAGGTCCGCTCCTGTGCCCTGCTTCTCCTTCCGCTCCCAGACCTGACCCGGCGCGGCGGTGACGTACACGTAGCCGTCGGCGTACGCCTGGCACGCCAGGCGCAGCGCCCGGTCGGCCGGGAGCCGGTCCTGCTCCGTCAGCCGGTCCCGGTACAGCCCGACCAGTTCGGCGGCCCGGGCCTGGCCCACGGCCAGGTCGATCCTCGTGTTCGTCGTCATCGCAGCTCGCTCCTCGGGCGGGTCGCAGGGGAAGTCACCGCAGCTCCGCGGGGAGCGTGCCGGCGGCGTCCACCGGCACGGTGCGCACCAGCGTGCCCCACACGGCCATGCGGTAGTCCGAGGTGTACTTCGGGGTGCAGGTGGTCAGGGTGATGTAGCGGCCGGGCTTGGTGTACCCGGAGCCCTTGGGGACCGGCTCGATGATGCCGGTGTTGTTGATGGACGTCTTGGGCAGCGTCTTGTCGAGCTTGTAGACGTACCAGGTGTCGCGCGTCTCGACCGCCACCACGTCGCCCCGCCGCAGCTTGTCCATGTTGTGGAACTTCGCCCCGTGGCCGTCGCGGTGGGCGGCCAGTGCGAAGTTGCCGGTCTTGTCCCAGGGCATCGCGGCGTTCTTGTACGCCCCCGCCACGCCCTTGTCCAGGACGCTCTTGGCGGTCCCGGGCTCGATCAGGATCGGCGACGTGCTCATGCGGGGGGCGTACAGGAAGCCGATGGACTCCCCCGGGAGCGGTTTGCGCCGGGCGGTCCCGGTCGAACGCTGCTCCTGCCAGTCCTTGCGCACCCCTTCGGACGCGCTCTGGGCGGCCCGGTTCGCGAAGTAGTCCGTCCCCCAGACCGAGTACGCGGTGTAGAGGCCGAGGAGCAGGCCCAGGACGCACAGGAGGATGCCGATCTTCCCCGCCGGCGAGGCGCCCCGGCGGGGGCGGGTGCGGCGGCCGCCACCGGGGCCGTTTCGGCGGGCGCCGCGGCGGCCGGCCTGGTGGGGACGGTTCGCGGCGGCCCGACGGGCCTGCCGGCGCGGACCGAGGACCTCCGGCTCCGGCCGCTGCCGGCGGGGCGCCGCGCGGCGGCCGGTGGGGCGGGCCGGGCGGCGGGCCCTGGAGGACGGCGGGTGCGGCATGTCGGTTCCTGGTGCGGTCGGGGTCGGCCCGGCCCGGACGGTCCCGGGCGGGTACGCAGCACGATGCGCCACCGGCGGGCCCGGCGGAGCCGGCGCCGGGGTAGCCGTCGGGGCAGGTCCGGTGCACGTGCGGGCGCGCGGGACGCGGCGGCGGCCTCGGGGGAGGCCCTGCGGTGCGGGCGCCGCCGCAGCCGGTGGAGGGGGTCGTTCGGGGGAGCGCCGGCCCACCGATGGCAGGAGTGGCGTCGCCCTCCCGTGGGGCCTGATGGCCGATGCCCGGGGTGGTCCTTCCCGGGTGCCATGGAGGAGCCGGCAAAACAGGCATTTCTCACATAACCTCCACTCGGACAGGTCGGGACGAACCACCATGAGCGAGCTCACCCCTCAGGAAGCACCGGTCGCCCTTCTCCCGGAGACCGGTGAACAGGCGGTCCGCACGGCGCGCAGGATGGTCGCCGACGTGCTCGACGACTGCCGCCGCGCGGGGTGCGAGGCGGCCGGCAACAGGGCCGACGACGTCCTGCTGGTGGTCTCCGAACTGGTCACCAACGCCTGCCGGCACGCCGGCGGGGCCGACGAGGTGCGGGTGCGGTGGCAGGGCGGAGAACTGTTCGTGGAGGTCGAGGACGCATCCGACGTGGTGCCCCGGGAACCGGCGGACGAGGCCAAGGGCGAGACCGGCGGCTACGGCTGCCAGCTGGTGACCGCGCTCGCCGACCACTGGGGCGTCCGCCCCCGGCACGAGGCCGGGACCGGTGCCGACGGGGCGTGCGGCAAGACGGTCTACGCCGGCTTCGAGCTCGCCTGAACCGCGCCGGCCGGGCCCCCGCCCGCGGATGATCCGGATGCCGGGGGTGCCGGCCGGCTGGGATGCTGGTGGGCGTGGACCCGATCCCCGCCGCTTCGGCGGCGCCCCGCGGCTCCGGTACGCCGACGCCCCTCCTGCTCTCCGAGGACGACGCGGTCGAGCTCCTGGCCTACCTGGTCACGTCCGCCCGCACCCAATTGGACGAGGCGGCGGAGTACGCCCCGCTGCGGCTGCTCACTGCGGCCGACCGGCTGGCGGAGGCGATGGGGCCGCAGGCCGGTACCGGGCTGCGGCCCCTGCTCGACGGGATCCGGGCGGGGATCGGCGTGACGTCCGTACGCGCCGGCGACCCGGACGGCTACGTCGCGGGGATCGACGCGCTGTGCCGGCTGCTGGCCACCCACCTGGCGACGCGCTGGGAGACGGGCGCCGCGACGTGAACGACCGCCCCGGCGACGAGGTCCTGCGGGCGATCCGGACCCGCCGGGTGGTCCGCGCCCTGACCGCACAACCCGTCGCGCCGGAGGACCTGGACAAGGTCCTCGACAGCGCCCGCTACGCCCCGCACGCCGGCAACCGCCGTCTGCACCGGTACGTCGCGGTGACCCGGCCCCCGCTCCTGCGCGCGCTGCGCGCCGTCTCGCCCGGGATGCTGCAGCGTCCCACCGCGGCGATCGTGATCTGCATCGACCGGGCCCGGGTGGACGACCACGGCTTCCCGGCGACCAACCGGGGGCCGTACGTGGACGTGGGCACCGCCGCCGCGACCATGCTGCTGGCCGCACACGCCCTCGGCCTGGGCGCCGGACCGGTCACCTCCTTCAGCAGAGCGGCGGTCGCCACGCTGCTCGGCCTCCCCGAGCCGGTCAGCCCCGAGCTGATCGTCTGCCTCGGCCGCCCCGCCGCCGTGCAGCCGCCGCCGATGCGCCGCCGGCAGGGCCCCCGGTGGGCCGACGTCGTCCGGTGGGAGCGGGGCTGACCGGGCCCGCGCCCGGCGGCGGCCGCAGGGAGGTTTCCGGAGCCCGAAGGGCGCCCTAAGGGCTCCTGTGCGTGCCGCCGATTCCCTGTCTCCCCGCTGCCGCGCCGCCTACGATCCGCAGCAGGCGGCGGTCGCCGACCGCCGCCCCGCACCGTCCCCCGTCCTGAGGTACCGCCCCGATGAGTCCCCGCGCCACCGGCCGCCGCCGCGGATCCCGCGCGCCCGTGCCGCTGCGCGTCAAGGCGGCGGTGGCCGGTCTGGGCACCCTGGTGCTCGGGGCCGCCTGCGTGGCGGGGACCGACCTGCTGCGCCCGGGCGGCGAGCGGGAGGTCACGGCCCGCCCGGGCGGGCCGTCCGCCGGCGCCGCCGAGACGCCGGCCGTGGCGGTCCCACCGCCGCCGGCCCCCCGCCCCACCGCCTCCGCGACGCCGCCCCCCGCGCCGGCCCCGCCGCCCGCCAAGGCCCCGGCGCCCAGCACCCCCAAGGTGTCGAAGACCCCCGCGCCGCCGCGCAGCGAGAAACCGGCGCCCGCCCCGAGCCGGCCCCCGGCCGCCCGGAAGGCGCCGGCGACCACCTCCGGCGGGACGGTCGCGAGCAGCCAGGCCCTGGAAGTGGTCCGCCTGGTCAACGCCGAGCGCGCGGCCGCCGGGTGCCCGGCCCTGAAGACCGACCCCGCCCTGACCAAGGCGGCCCAGTCCTACAGCGACAGCATGGCCGCCACCCGGAACTTCTCCCACACGGGCACGGACGGCTCGCAGCCCTCGGAACGCGTCAGTGCGGCCGGCTACAAGTGGTCCCGCACCGGCGAGAACATCGCGATGGGCCAGCCGGACGCGGCCCAGGTGATGGACTCCTGGATGAAGAGCCCCGGCCACCGCGAGAACATCCTCAACTGCGCCTTCACCGAGATCGGCGTCGGCCTCAACACGGCCGGCGGCCCCTGGTGGACCCAGGCCTTCGGCACCCCGGCCTGACACCGTCCCGGCACGGCGCTCACGTCGCGACGACGACGACGACCTTGCCCTTGGCGTGGCCCGAGGCGCTGCGGCCGAGGGCCTCGCCGACGTCCGCCAGGGAGAAGACGCTGTCGATCCGGGACCGCAGGGCGCCGGCGTCGAAGAGGTCGGCGATCCGGGCCAGCTGGTCGCCGTCGGGGCGCATGAGGAAGGGCTTCACCTGTACGCCGTACAGGTGCGCGTGCACGTCGGCGGCCGGCGCGGCGACCGTGGAGACCAGCGTCCCGCCGTGCGCGAGCACGGCGTACGACCTGGTCTGGGTCTCGCCGCCCACCGTGTCGAACACGATGTCGTAGGAGTCGGGCCCGGCGTCGAAGGCCTGCGTGCGGTAGTCGAGGACCCGGTCCGCTCCCAGCGAGCCGACCCAGGCCGTGTCCTGTGCGGAGGCCGTGGCGGTGACGTGCAGGCCCAGGTCCCGGGCCAGTTGGACCACCGCGGCGCCCACGGCGCCGGCCCCGCCGTGGACGAGCAGCCGCTGCCCGGCACTCGCCCCTGCCTGCTCGACCAGGCCCTGCCAGGCCGTCAGCGCGACCAGGGGTATCCCGGCGGCGTCGACGAAGGTCGCGGAGGCGGGCTTGCGCGCGGCCAGTGCGGCGTCGACCGCCACGAACTCGGCGAACGTCCCGGGGCGGTCGGGGGCCACCCGGAAGTACACCTCGTCGCCGACCTCGAAGTCGGCGACCTCGGAGCCGACCGCGCGCACCACACCGGCGCCGTCGCTGCCCAGCCTGAGCGGGAAGGCGGTCTCGGACAGGATCCGCACGCGCCCGGTGACGATCAGCCAGTCGATGGGGTTCACGCTGGCGGCGCGCATCTCCACGTACAGGTCGGTGGGCCCGATGACCGGCTCGTCGACGACGGACACCCTGACGACGTCCTCGATGTTCCCGTAGGACTCTGCGATGGCAGCACGCACGGTGGTCTTCTTCTCTCTGTACGGATCGTGACGGCCGCTCATGCTAGGAACCCCCGCCGCCCGTCACGATCGGTCCACGGGACCGTCTTGAGGTGGAGCCGATCGGGGGACCGGGGGGCGGGACGGGCCGGACGACCGGGAGCGGCCTCGCGCGGTGGACGGCCGTCCAC